>JAGYMT010000179.1 GCA_018400335.1 Kiritimatiellia bacterium
GTGATTATTGACGCAGGCCAAAATTAGAATTGCTGGTTACAGGTCGGCCATGCTGGGCAAAGCCTGTCCTGAGCTCAGTCGAATGGCTCGAAATAACAGATGGATGCAACACCCGTCCGCTGTAGCTTCGTTTATCATGACCGGCCGCCGTTTGTATTCCCGTTATGTTGATGCCAGATCAGGCTTGCGCCCCGGCTTCGAGATGCTACTATTCCCCCTTGATGATAAACCATAAACCACAATCAGTTCACCTCGTGTGCAATGCCCACCTTGACCCGGTATGGCTTTGGGAATGGGAGGAGGGCGCTGCCGAGGCCGTGAGCACTTTCCGCGTGGCCGCGGATTTCTGCGATGAATTCAGCGGCTTCGTGTTCAATCATAACGAGGTCATTCTCTACGAGTGGGTCAGGGAATACGAGCCCTCCCTTTTCAAGAGAATCCAGCGGCTGGCACGGGAAGGTAAGTGGCACATCATGGGCGGATGGTACCTGCAGCCGGACTGCAATATGCCGTCCGGCGAGTCGTTCGTCCGCCAGATTCTTCTCGGCCGCCGCTATTTCAAAGCTCATTTCGGAGCTGTTCCCTCGACTGCCATCAATTTCGACCCGTTTGGACATACAAGAGGCTTGGTTCAGATACTGCGCAAGAGCGGGTACGATAGCTATATCTTCTGCAGGCCCGGCGATGACTTTTGCAGACTTTCCTCGGACCGGTTCACATGGGAGGGCTACGACGGTTCACGGATAACCTGCGCGAGGGTGCCCGGCAGTTACCTGTCACATCGCGGACAGGCCCGCCGTAAGGCCGAGTCGGTGATGACCGGCTCCGAGGCGTGCAAGCTGGTGCTCTGGGGGGTCGGGAATCACGGCGGCGGCCCCTCGCGCGAGGACCTCGTTGCTCTCAAAGCGCTGATGACGGAGCGGCCTGAAGCAGGGATACGCCATTCGACACCCGAAGAGTATTTCAAGGATCTGCGCCGCGTTGAAAAGAAGCTTCCTGTCCACAAGAGTGATCTTAATCCATGGGCGGTGGGCTGCTACACTTCGCAGGTGCGGATCAAGCAGAAGCACAGGCTGCTCGAAAATGAGTTGTTTGCCTGCGAGAAGATGTCGTCCGCGGCATGGCTGCTCGCGGGTTGCACATACCCCGCGGAAGCATTGCGCAGGGCGGGGACCGACCTCGCGATGTGCGAGTTCCATGATATCCTGCCGGGCTCGTCAATCCAGCCGGTTGAGGAGATGGCGATACGGGTTCTCGATCATGCGCTTGAAGAGATCTCCCGCATAAAGGCAAGGGCCTTCTTCGCCCTTTCAGCAGGGCAGAAGAGCGCGGCGGCAGGGACTATACCCATACTGGTCTACAACCCGCACCCGTTTATGGTGAGGACGATGGTGGAGTGCGAGTTTCAGCTTCCCGACCAGAATTGGGATACGACTTTTACGAGTATCTCCGTGCGCCGGGACGGCAAGAGCATCCCTGCCCAGATCGAGCAGGAACTTAGCAACATCCCTCTCGACTGGCGCAAACGCGTTGCGTTTCAAGCCGATCTCGCGCCTTCCGCCATGAACAGGTTCGATTGTTTCGCCGAGGTTGTCAAGCAGCGTCCGGCGCCAGTGGCGCGGCCGCGGGGGAATCGTGTGCTGTTCAAGTCAGGGGATGCCGCGTTTCTGGTGAACTTCCGGACCGGCCTGATTGACAGTTTCGTTGCCGGGGGCGTGGAGATGCTTGGGCGCAACGCATTTCTCCCTGTCGTGATGGATGACACGCCGGAGTCCTGGGCGGCAAAGAAAAGGTTTTTTTCCAAGCAGGCGGGCAGATTCAAGCTGCTCGGCCCGGCCGCCGCGGCCGCGTTAGCCGGATTGAAAGACGGGCCGCTGGCCCCCGTCAGGATGATCGAGGATGGGCCGGTGCGTTCGGTAGTGGAAGCGCTTTTCGGATACAATAATTCATTCCTCGTTCAGCGTTACAAGCTGCCGAAGCAGGGCACGGAGTTCGAGGTGGAGACGCGCGTCTTCTGGAACGAGAAAGACAAAATGCTGAAACTTTCGATACCGACCCGCGACGCGGAATCCGATTATTACGGGCAGGTCGCCTATGGCATGGACCGCCTTCCTGAGAACGGTGATGAGGCGGTGGCCCAGAAATGGGTCGCGGTGGTGTCGGAAGAGCATAACACCGCGTTGACTTGCATCAACAACGGAATTTACGGGTCCGATTTCAAGAACGGACGTCTCCGCCTTTCACTGCTCAGGTCGCCCGCCTATTCCGCTCTGCCACTCAAGGACCGGCGCCTTATGCCGCCCGGCCGCTTCTCGCCAAGAATAGACCAGGGCGAGCGTTGCTTCTCAATATGGATAAACGGCGGCAGGCGCGCGCCGCGAATGAGCCATGTTGACAGGGAGGCGCTTTCTAAGAACGAACGGCCGATGGCCCTCTCGTTCTTCCCGCCGGGCGCGGGCAGGCAATTAAAGCCGTTCGTCGTGCTGGACGATGATTGCGTCCAGATCAGCGCGCTCAAGAAAGCCGAGGATAGCGACTCGCTCGTGCTGCGCCTGTTCGAGCCGACCGGAAGAAAGCGCAGAACAAAGGTTCACCTTCCCTTCGCGAATATGGTGAAGAGCGTTGATTTGAATAAGTTCGAGATCAAGACCTTCAAGATCAATTGTCGCGGAAAGACGTGGATTGAGACCGACCTGATGGAGCAGCCGCTTCGGCGGAGCAGTCCGCAATCTTGACACAACGGGGGAAAGACCGATCATGAAAGAGAGCCATATTGACATTCCGAGGGATGGGTACCCAATTACATTTGACGCGAACGGCGGTTTCTCAACGCCCGATAATCCGATAATCCTGTTCATCGAGGGCGATGGGATAGGGCCTGATATCACCCGCTCAGCCATGACGGTTTTGAACGCCGCCGTTGATAAGGCGTATGGCGGGACACGTAAGGTGTGCTGGACGGAGATCTTCGCGGGCGAAAAGGCGAACAGCGTCTACGGATCGCCCGTATGGCTGCCCGAGGAGACGATTGACGCAATCCGGAAATACCGCGTCGCGATCAAGGGTCCGCTCACGACGCCGGTGGGCGGCGGGATCAGCTCCCTTAATGTGGCGCTCAGGCAGGCGCTGGACTTGTACGTATGCCTGCGCCCCGTGCGCTGGTTCAAGGGCGTGCCTTCGCCTTTGAAGCATCCGGAGAAGACCGATATGGTCGTGTTTCGCGAGAACACGGAGGATTGCTATGCCGGGATAGAGTGGCAGGCCGGGTCGGACGGCGCGAAGAAGATCATCAGGTTTCTCGATGAGGAGATGGGGGTTAAGAAGATCAGGTTTCCCGATTCAACCGGCATAGGCGTCAAGCCCGTTTCCAAGGAGGGTTCGGAGCGCCTGATCCGCGCCGCGATTCTCTTCGCCGCGGCTAATGGACGGCCCGTTGTTACACTCGTGCACAAGGGCAATATCATGAAATTCACCGAGGGTGCTTTCAAGCAGTGGGGATATGATCTTGTCCGCGATGAGTTCAAAGACATCGCCGTGACCCCGGAAGACTGCGGCGGCAAGGCGCCGGCCGGTATGATCCTCGTGAATAACGCGCTGGCCGATTCCTTCTTCCAGCAGATTCTCACCCGGCCGGACGAGTATTCCGTGGTCGCAACCTTGAACCTCAACGGGGATTATCTTTCGGACGCGCTCGCCGCCTGCGTAGGCGGGATCGGGATAGCCCCGGGCGGTAACATCAACTGCGAGGCAGGCATGGCTGTGTTCGAAGCCACCCACGGGACCGCGCCCAAGTACGCCGGACAGGATAAGGTGAACCCCGGCTCTCTGATACTATCAGGGGAGATGATGTTCCGCCATATAGGATGGAACGAGGCGGCAGACCTGGTGGTGCGCGGAATGGAGCGCACGATCGAGTCGCGGACCGTAACATACGATTTCGGGCGTCTGATGCAGGGCGCGGAAGTGCTCTCCTGCAGCGAGTTCGGCGCCGCCGTTGCCCGGAACATGTGATGTCGTCAGTTGGACAAGATGGATACTAAAGCCGCCTCGCTATTTCACTTGTCATATCCGAATGCAGATTCCATGCCGTGCGCCCGTAGTAGCCGGGCGGATGAATATCTTCGGGGAGCAACGGGTCCTTCTCCATTGCCGCCAGGTACGCCGAGATATCTTCGATCGCGAGCGCTTGGAGTTCGTTATCGGCAATCTTGCCGGCGACAAGCACTCTGAGCTTCTTGTCGGCGTAATCGCAGTAGGAGCGCTGCTTTTCCTGCAGCTCGCCGGACCACCATGCCTGGCAGGCGATCTGACGCGGGTCCGTTCCGAGCTGAGCCCGCGCCTCGAACAGGAAGGCAAAGTCGCTGATGCCGGCGGCTTCCTGAAGATCGGCGAACTCGGGTCGGATGTCCATGTGGGATATCCATACGCTCTTCTGCAGGCATCCCATGCGCAGTCGTGTCATGAAGCCGCGCAACGCATTCCTGTAGGATCTCTCCTTCTCGGGAACGTCGTACATGAGGATGTACCATGTGCCGCTCCATCGCTTCTTCCAGTATTGTTCCGGCTTCATTTCCGGGCGAATCCTTTGTTTCCCTGCCGCTGTGAGAGTTATCGCAGGGGTTCGTAATCCCCGGCTCCTGGCTATAAGTCCTTGCTTCCTGAGCCTGTGGACGGCCGCCATGTATTTATTCCTGTCCGGGAAGCTGCGGCTCGGCAGGGAGAAGTTCACGCCGCCTCCGAATTCCATGTAGCTGTCGAACAGTTGCAGTAATTCGTCGGCAAGCGTTCGTCTGAACAGGCGCCAGGACAGGTTCGGATCGTGAAATCCGGCATCTTTCATTTGGTCGCAGCCTCAATAATCCGCATCATCAGCCCGACGAAGTTCCTTGGCAGCCTGACGCCAAAAGAGCTCGCCATGATCACTTCACTTCTACAAGCCTATTTAGCTCCTTAATTTTCGTTTGTTCGACTAAA
>JAGYMT010000018.1 GCA_018400335.1 Kiritimatiellia bacterium
TCGGCCATGCGCCGCGTCAGCGGCTCGGCCCGCGGCGGGAGAACGAGCGACCATGTATCGTCGAGTGCCGCTTCCGACCGCTCGGGCCGCGCCCGGCGGTCGCGGCTGAACCGAGAGAAGTAGTCTTTGGAGAGAGCGCTGTGGGGACTGGCGTCATACGCCGCATCCGCCTCCCGCGACAGGCGCGCCACGAGTTGCTTCAAGGTCTCCGGTCGCGGTTCCGGCGCCGCCCGATCGGCCCGCGACCGTCCCCCGTCGTTGCGCCGTTCGCCCCGGTCAATCCGCCGTCTCTTTTCGCCGTGGTTCATGTCGTGACCTCCATTTCATGCGTTCCGTTCTGGTCGCGGAACCGGGCGCTCGCGTTGACGAGCCCGGCTCCGTCAGCCCGGCAATCCGTCCACTCCACCTCGCAGAGTTAATCCTCACACCTCGTCACAGAGGAGCAGTTACCATGTTTCACTTGGCAACAGCCACCGCAAGACCTTTTCCATCATTCCGGGCCACTCCCGCCAGTCCCAAAACGCAGTTTCGCCGGACGGCGGTTCACCCAGCACGGTTCCGGCAAGCATCGCAATCCGGCCGCGGCCGTATTGACGCACCAAGAGAACGGGAATTCCATCCGCTGCAAGCTCGATCATCGAATCAGGCTTCGGTTCGCCGCGATGAATCCAGAGCGCCCGCGGCAAAGGCTCCGCCGTCGGAATCGGACCCAGGATGCCTCCCTCGCGCGACGAAAGAGGCGCAAAAGCGGGCAGAGAACGGAGATCCCGGGGACCAGCGGGCGTTAACGGCAGAAGATCGGAAAGAATTCCGCTCGAGTCCCATTCTCCGCGCCCGAAGGCGAAGGGTCCGCCTATCAGTAGGAGTCCGGCGCCGGCCTTCACGGCGTCCTGAATCAGCGCGCGCTGGGACAGGCTCAGGTTGTCGGCCTCGACGTTGCATAGCACGATAAGGTCATAACTCAGAGCGTGAGCATAACGTTCATCACGCTCGCGCGCCTTTCGCCGCGCCGCGATTACCTCCTTGCTCTCCAATTGCAGGTCAGACAAATCGTCGGCGCCCGCCAAAAGATCGAGACTTTCGGCCGGACGCAAGCTTTGCGCCTCCTTTAGCGCATCCGCCAGCTCTTTTTTCGCGGCAGCTTCGCCGGTGAGCACCTTGGACGTGCCGTCCAGCCCAACACCGTCCAACCCCGATGGCGGCCTCGGGGTCCATGCGAAGTCAACCTTGGCATCAATAGCTTTGAGCGCCTCAAGTATCCGGTAGTGCTGGTAATAGAGCCCCTTCACGAACCACACTCGGATACCGTCGTGAGGCTGCAATCGCGGATCGGATAACCGCTCGGAACCACCGGCGGCAAGAGTTTCCGACTCGCTGAACGCCCTCTTGCGGACAATAGTTATCCTGTCAACCCAAGCCGGCGGTCCGGCGAGTTTGCGCAAGTCACTGCGAATCGTGGCCTTCCATTGACCCGGCGCCATGGGATACGGAATCGTGAATTCCTGATAAGCGTTGGGCGCCTTGAAATCGGCGCCCTTAATCTGGAAATGCCTTTCACCGCCATAGACATGAAAGATGGGATCCTTGCAGGTATTGTCTTCCACTTTCAGACGAAAGCGGATCTCGTATTCTCCGGCGGTTACGCTTCGTTGAGTGTGAAGACTGTACCAACCATAATACGACCGGTCGCTGGCGGGAAAATACAGCGCTCTCCCGTCAAGGGCGTCGGGATCGTCAACACAAGACGTCCCGGGATCCCTCGATCCCGTTGCTTCGAATATTGCCACCACATCTTCCCGCGCCAAAAGGGAGTCGGCCGACAGCATCAAGCAAAGCGCTCCTAATGCGCTAAGAATAAGTTTTGCCTTTTTCATTCGACCGCTCCCTCGAAAACGATGATGTTCCAATATATGAGTTCGGGCGCATTCACGCCGACAACGCCGCTTTCCGCATCGAATGGCAACGACAGAACGTCAGGCCCGTTCAGGCGATCAGATGTCACGCGGAACACCTTTTCAACACGGACATTCTCCGGCAGAGTCAACTCCAGATGGATATCGGTCTGCGTCTTCGGCTCGGTTTCAAGGTCGGGATGATAGCGATAGTATTCGTTCACGGACGGATTGATGAGATGAACAATAAATTGAACGCGTCCATCCGGCAGGTCGCGGCGCCGGACGTACTCCCGCCACCAGACCGTCGCCGCGCTTGTGACGCTGACCAGCGATTCCGGTTCGTCCACGAACTTCATGCCGTCGCCATACAGCAAATCGCAATGCCTGGCGTAAAGGCGCATATAAGGATAATAGTCCTCGGCAACGCCATAGCAGAGGTGCATCCCGGAAGCCAGAAGGACGGCATGGAGAATAGCTCCGTCGGGATTCATCGGATCAGCTCCGATACTCCCGACGATGCCGTAGGGGTAGCCACCGGCTTCGCGGACGACGGGAATGGCAAGCTTCAAATACTCCCTGATATTTTTCCAGCTATCAGGGCGGCTGCCTTCAGCGGTGGATGTGCGTCCCGCCATGCCTTCGTCCATAATCAAGCCGCCGCTTGCCGCCTCGGCCGCGAATTTTGGCTTTTTTGCCTGAACGGCATCAGTCGGCCATCCCACGTTCGCGCCATATACGAAATGAGGAACAGCCTGGCGTCCGGCCGCAACCATGCCTTTGACCAAATCCGCCTCCATGGCCGCGGTGTCGGCGCCTTTCGAAAGCACCCGCTCCCCCTCCAGATCAATCAAATCCTGTTCCACGTACCAGCCGTAACTATCCAGACGAATGCCGTCCCATCCGAATATTCGAACTGACCCGGCAATTTGTTCAAAACCGTATCGCGCCACTTCCGGCTTCTGAACAAGAGCCAGTATGGCCGGCAGCCCGCCTGGAGCGGTCGCCATGGGAAGCCATTTGCCGTCCTCAATCGGTGAGCGCGCTTTCCACTCGAGTTCGGGAATATCGAATCTGCAGCCGTACCAGTCATAGTCCCAATGGAACCATTCGGGGTGTTTGCGCGCGATCTCGAAGCCCGCCGGACCGCTGGCCCACTTTGTGGCATAGAAAAGCATCCAGCCCCCCAAGTCATGAACCTCTCGCACCATGCTCTTCAGTCCGGCCCGGCTCATGATCCGCGCGGCCTGCCCCGAGAACCAGTATTCGAGGTCCGTCGCCATTCCGCTCCAATCGCAAGGCGCCCAAAACGGCGACTCAGCCATGCAGAAATACATTGCGCGCATTCTTGCGGCTCCCGACTCAGGCGAATGAACGCTCATGCACGCGAGGGGAATCGTGAGGTGCCCGATCTTAAGGGGACTATCCGTTACCATGAAGTATTCGCGGGCCGTCGCCACCCTGTTCGACGCGTCCACTATGTCGGCGCGAACCTCGTAGCCGTACTCCGCGCCGGACTCCCCGGACCCCGTTCCATAGACACAAGTCAGTTTCCGGCTTTCATCGGCGGCAAGATCGAATTCATCTTCCAGGAGGATAACGGGCGGTTCGAGTCCATGAAACAGCTCAATTTTTATCCGCGCGCCTTTGGCGTTCTTGCGGGCCTTAACGTCGCAACTTATCGCGACGGGAGAATCATATCGGTAGACAAGCTTGTCGACCCGAATACTCTCGACAAACACATCAGGAACGGGCTTTGATACAGGCCGGGCTTTCTCTTCCAACAGGCCGGCCAAATTCTTTCCCGACTCATCCGACCCATCGCCGGGCCAGAGATCAGGCGGTTGAGCCGCGCACGCGAAAGCGAGCATTACAAGAGAAATCAACGATGCCGCAAGCCTCAAAGCTCGATCACTATTTCCCGTCGCGCTTTTCATCACTGCTTTCCCTGGATAATGGAATTAAACATTCAGCGCCCCCCTCTACAACAGGTTTCAAACAGTACCATGCCGGCGAAGAGCATCCAACAGTTATTTTTGGAAAGCATCGACAATTTGACGGTATGTCGCGTCGCGCATACCGAGCGACGCGTAATCCTCGACATAACCGATATAACCGCCGTTGAACCTTCCCAGCGAATGACGCAAGCGTTTGACATAGTCGCGGATTTCATCCTGTGTTCCGTTCAACGCCAGTCGCTGATGATCAACTGCGCAGCAAAAGCAAACATGTCCGCCATATTCCGCGCCAAGTCGTTCAACGCCGAAGACGTCCGGCTGCAGCAGTTCAAGAACATCAACTCCGATATCAATCAGGTCTCCAATGATATCCCAAACGTCTCCACAGGTATGAAACCACACCTTCTTGCCCGCCTTGCGCACCATCGCGAACTGCTCCTCGTACCTGGGCCGAAACACCTCGCGCCACATGGCGGGAGAGACAATCAGCCCCTGCTGAGCGCCCCAGTCATCGCCGAAGGCGATCGAATCCAACGGCATATCCGCGATCCTCTCGATCAAGCCGTTCTCGAATCCGAACACAATATCCAGAACTTTCCCCGCCGCCGCTGGATCATCCCAAAGATCGGTCAGGAACGACTCAAACCCGCGCAGAAACGTTGCCTGGTTAAAACCCGTGATGCCAAGGCTGAAACGGAGAAACTTCTCCGAGTTCGCCCCGGCCCATTCCGCGACATGCGCCATGCGTCCCGGGTCGCGAGGATCGGGCGGAACGTATGAGTCAAGCAACGATTTATCCGCCAACGGCGGCTGCTCAGGCTGACCCATGGTGCCGTCCAGTCGCTTCCACACGTATCCCCATTCGGTGGCGCCTTCCACTGCCGGATTGAAACTCCCGCTCGCTGCCCATCCCGTTGACAACACGTCCGACCGATCGGTATCGCGATTAAAGAAGAGCATGGGCAATCGCGGAGGAGCCTTGAATTCAATGGCGCGCAGCGTCAATTCCTTTGATGTCATCGCGAAACATCCTCCCGTTGTACAATTCGATACGCCGAGAAAGCCCGTGCTTGCAGCTCACCCTTGTGGGACAGACTCTTAACACCGTCTCCGGTCAACTCATCCACGCAAGCGACATCCGATAGAGGCACAACGCAATCTCGATAGGTCCACAGAACGTCGGCATCCGCCTTGCTCCAGCGAACTCCGCATCCTCCCGGCAGCATTGTTCGGCGCGCTCCGATCATATGAGGCAGCGCCTGCCTATAGATTCGGTTGAGCCGGACGTGCCAATCGGGCAGTTCGTGCTCAAGGTTGAAACGATGAATAATGGAGCCTGCGCGATTTGCCATGAGACGGAACAGAAAGACTTCGAGCTCTTCCCGGGTCCGGTAGCGAGGCTCAATGCTAAGACAGTTATCCACTGCCATATCTTCATGTCCGATCCACCAAGCCAGATCGTTCTGCCCCACCACGCCCTGTTTCTCGGCCAGGCGCGCGCCCTGCAAATCCACGACGCCAAAATCACCTATCCCAAAAGGCGAAACCCCCTCGAAGGAGAACGATCGGATGCCGAGTTTCTGAAATTCGCCGTAAAGCCGGCCCAGCGCGCCGAGGTTGCCTCGCATGCGTTCCGCGCAATTATAGGCGAGCATATTCAGGTTCGCCCACGAATCGGTGAAAAGATAGTCCAATCCGCCCTCCTCCTTCCATCGCCGTATATCGCCAAGAACCCAATCGAAAAAGCCGGGATGATTCAGATCCATTGTGACAATCGCGCCTATGCCATAGCCGCCGCTCCACGTCAGCGAATTCACGCAGCGCATGCGCCATTCAGGATGCTCGCGGAGTATGGCGGCGCGCGGCGAAAGCACGGTGCTGAACCAGGCGCCCAGTTCTATTCCATGCAGGCAAGCCTTGTCATACATGTATCGCCATGCCTTCATGCCGCCCCAGAAATCGGACGGCAGCAACCTGTGCGTGGCGCATACGCTTCCGCAGTGCAACTCGCCGTGGATGCTGTTGTCGCATTTCCTCTTAAGCCCATCGACGGTAACGTCGCTCTCGGACATGACCTCCGGGAAAAACCGGGCTATTCCGGCCTTTGCCAGAAGGGGAATCACATGATCTCCTATCGCGTAGGGAACATCCCGGCTGTCCACCTCGATTCCGGGCGCGACCGTCATCTTGACGCCGCCGTCGACCACGCGCGTGGTGTAGGAAAGCCTGATTTCAGGAAGCACCGGTGTCGGCGCCACATTGAACGGCTTGCGGATTGCTCCGTAGGCGAGCTCGCGCGCCGCCCACCAAAGGTCACGCGCCTCATGATCGGCTATCGGCCCGGAGGTGAAGAGCACGTTTTGCGGCGCGGTAACCGCGCGGCCCGACAGCTCCACGCGGTGCTCGTCGAGCACACGCAGGAGCGTCGAGCCCTTGCGCGACTCGGAGATGCTGCTCACAGCCTCGAATTCGGGCCAGTAACGCAAAAGAGCGCCAAGCTTGCCGTATTGAAAGTCGAAGGCCTGCAACAATCCGCCGCGCGGTCCCAGCTGGTAGGAAAAACCCTGGGGCGATCCGTATTGGTCCAGCGTCTTCAGGCAGGCGGTCGTGAAAACGGAGTTCCTGGCGCCCTTGTAGACCGGCATGTTACATTGACCCTGACTCAGAACGGTGTTTCCGACGATCGAGCCGCCCAGTTCCCACGAGCCGTCCATAACCAGACGGTGCACCTTGCGCTTTGAGCTTGCAAAGCGCAATGAATGCGAGAAGCCGGACCAGTCGCGGCCGCCCATGCTGAGCGATGCCGGCTTCAGCGCCAGCACCAGCTTGTCCTCTACCGGCTCGCGCGGCAGCGCAACGTTCACCAACGCCTGCTCGTATTCATCCATGTACTCCTGCCGCAAGCCTGGCGTTCCGACCAGTCGCAGGTTCACAAACGCTTCTCCGCCTTTGCCGAAATCCACGCGCTCCAGGATCGCGCGATCATACCGATAGCCATCAGGCGTTTCCAGCCGCGGCAGCATGGGAAAACCGCCGTCACGCAACCGAGCGCCATCAACGACGATCTCGCCGATGCCACGCCAGTCCTTTGCCGGTCCCAACAGAAGCTGAATCTTTACGCCGTCTCCGACCTTGATCCATCTCGCTTTATTGTTCATTCATCTCCCTTGATTGTGAGTTGTATTGAAACATCCGGCAAGCCTTTCGCCACGGCGCGCAAAACACCGGCGCCCGCCTCTTTCCGCGATTCAACAATCGCCAGGCAAAGCCCCCTGAAAGTTCGCCGCTCCTCTGAAGAATCCGGAGTGTGATCGCAGGGATCTCCGTTTCCTCCCCCCAGATAAAGACAGGCGCCCTCTATTTTAAAATGAACCAGTCTGTCGTCGTTCGGCACCAGGACTCCATTCTCGTCCAATAGCGACGCCGTGACACAAGCGACGTCTTGTCCGTCGGGCGCGAGAAGCGAGGTGTCGGCCGACAACAGCAGCCGGGCCGGGGCGCCTGCCGTGCGAACGGCATCTCGACAGACCTCGTTTCCATCACGATATCCGACGGCGGTCACATTGCCGGGCCGATAGATCGTTCGCCACTCAAGCAGTCCCGGCGAAGGCATCGGCTTGCGACCAAGAGATTCGCCATTGACCAAAAGGTCCACCTCGTCGCAGTTGCCCACGACGCGCAGGTAGACCGAACGGCCCTCCCTGCCCAGCCAGGTCCAGTGCGGAAAAACGTGGACCAGCGGCTCGGCCGGCCGCCAGCAAGCCTTGAAATAATAGTATGAATCCTTTGGAAACCCGCACAGGTCCATCGCGCCGAACTCTGAATGAATCCGGGGCCAGGTTGTTTCTCCCCGATAATCCATTCCTGACCACAGGAAACCGCCCGCCATGAATTCACGCTCCGCTATCGCTCGCCAGTGACAGACAAGGTCCGCCAACGTAGCCGCAAGAATGTTTCCGGCGGCATCACTCGGACCTTGAATGCCGGCGGCCATCTCGGACTCCTGGAGCAACGGAAATTCCAGAGGTGTCGCGACTTCGCGCCGTCCGGCCTCGTCAAGATACGAGCAGCGGGTTTCGCGCAGAGCTCCGAATTCGGTTGACATGCATTTGAATTCAGGAAAAAGCGCGTGCTCCCGGTCATAAGCCCGCCAGCCGTAGTTTCGACCAACCGCGTCAACGGCGCGCCAGCATGCTCCCTGAGTTCCCGAATCGGGCGCGAAGTTATTTCCTGCAAACATCACCGGTCGAGTCCGGTCCTCCCGGCGCACGGCACAAGCCAAAGTACGCAGCGCCTTGGCCGCCAGTGGCCGGGTTGCGGCAAATTCTTCGTTGCACAAACTCCAGGCAAAGACGCACGGATGATGACGGTCACGCCTCACCATGAGGTCCAGATCCCGGCGCCCCTCCGGCGAAACATCCAGTTTTCTGTTTTCGTCAATCACCAGCAACCCCAATCCGTCACAGGCGTCAAGAAAAGCCGGCGCCGGCGGATTGTGCGCGCACCGGAAGGCGTTCGCCCCCATTTCCTTTAGCAGTTCAACGCGCTTTTCGTGCAAACGGTCCGGAAGCGCGACTCCGACTCCCGCAAAATCCTGGTGGCAATTCACGCCTCGCAACTTGAGCGGCCGTCCGTTAAGAAAGAAGCCCCGCGCGGAATCAAAATCAAACCAACGCACGCCGAGCGGAATATCTCGACAGTCGGCAAGAACTCCTCCGCAATCCAACCGAGCTTGGGCTCGATACAGATAAGGATTATCCGGAGACCACGGATTGGGTCTTCTTATAATAGCGTCCAGCTCAATCGCGCTGAAGCCGGGAGTCAATCGCATCTCCGGGGACACCGCGGTCGCCGCCTCCCCGCCGTCCCGGCTCAGAATCGCCAGGCGCAGCACGGCATCCCGCGGCTCTTCATATTCGTTCACAACCGTGGCATGAAAGCGAACTGACGCCTCAGCCTCCGACGCATCCAGCGTCTCGCACCATGCGCCATGAAGGTCGAAATGCAAATGATCGAGAACGTGAAGATGCGCATGGCGATAGATGCCGCAGCCCTCGTACCACCAGCCCTCAACGGCTCGCGCGTCAACGCGCACGGCAACAACATCCAAGCGCCCGTCGTCAACCGGATCAGCGCTCTCCTGAAACCGCCAACGCGGGACCACGTCGGTAATATCGCACAGAAACGGGGTATAGCCGCTGGAATGAGAGCCCATGAAGAAGCCGTTGACCCAGACAGACGACTCGCGGCTGATGCCCTCGAATTCGAGAAACACCTTTTTGCCTTCTGAGTTCTCGGGCAGACGGAACGATTTGCGATACCATCCCACTCCTCGCGGATAGCTTCCCTGCTGGGGCAACGCCGTTTGAACCGGCTTGTTCTCAATCCCCCAATCGTGCGGCAGGCGAACGGAATGCCAGTCGGCATCGGGCGCATCGGGCTCGGCGCCACCGGTCGCGAACCCCGCCTTCACGGCAATCGGAGCGGCGCTCTCGGGCATGCGGATATCGCCGGGATGGAACTTCCATCCCTCGTCGAAATCCCATAGGTTGAGTTTCTCTGATCCAAGGCTCGATTTTCTCCGATTCATATCGAAGCACCCTTTTTTTATACTGGATTTATGAATTGATACCACATTAAAAAAAGTAATGCAAGGATAAAAAAGCACTTTTCCCTGTTGCCGTCTCAACCTATATGGAGCAGTTCAACTGCTCCGCAGTTGCTTTGGTTCACTGTAACTAGTGTATCTGCAATTTGTTGCGATGGCCGGTCAACTCTACTGATGCTGCACTAAACAGGTGAAAGACATCAACACCCAACAGCCAACACGGAATATCCAATATCCAAGGAATCCGATGAATATTGGGAGTTCCTTGTTGAATGTTGGATATTCAACTGCTCTTTCTAGGCAAATAGATCACCGGGCCGAGGCCGGCCGCGGACGCTCCGGCATCGTTCGTGGTTCGCCCGTGAGGCTCACCGGCACACACGATTCCGACTGGGAACATCTCGTCCCAGCCCGAGAATTTCGTGGCGCAGACGCAGATAAGTAAGGTAGTTTTCAAAACTGACGTCGGATGGGCAGCAGTGATCGAGCATGGGAATGTAACCGCCGCGTTCGACCGCTGGCCGCAAGCGGCGCAATTCCGAGGCTATGGCCTTCTCGCCGCCCGTCAGCATATGCTTGTGGATGTTGCCCGCCCAGACAATATTGCCCGGGTACAGATTCTGTAGCTTGTTGATTTCCATTCCGGCCTGCGCCTCCAGCGGCCAGAAACAATTCACGCCGCCCTCGATCCACAGTGGTAGAAGCGCATGAATATCACCGTCCGAATCCACTGAAATCCGGGTATAGCCGAAGGAGCCCGCAAGATCGGCCACGCGCCGATATCTCGGCAGCGCATGCTCCCGAAAGAGATCAGGTCCGATGATCGGTCCGTTCTTGAAACATATATCCTCCCAGAAGTGCAGGCATTCGATGGGAATCCCATGTTCGCCGAAGTACCGCACCTGCCGCTCCGCGGAACGGCACAAAGTCTCGATTATATCCCCGAACCAGTCAGGATCATCGTAGGGCAGCATTGCAAAAGTTTCGAACCCCAGCCAGTTGCGCGCAGTGCCGAGCATTGATCCGATTTCCAGCCGCACCGGCACGTCGGCCGCGCGCGCTCGTTCAAAAACGAGGGACACCGCGGGGTCGACCGGATCCGGAAGCGAACCATCCACGTCGAGCCAGGCCTTCAGTCGATCCCACTCTTCCCGGTTGGTCACAGCCGGGCGGATTTCGTGGGGAATGGTCTTGTGCCATCCCTTGTTATCCTGATTAATGGAACCATCGCCCATTCGGCGGATAACCGTGGTGTCGGTTTCCTTCAGGACCTCTTCCTCGAACAGCGGCGGCTTGGACACTCCCGCGGATACGCAGCAGTAGTAGCGATCAAGCCCGAAAGCGTCGCACCATTCATCGAAGCGACGCGGGTCCAGCTCGGGATTCAGCCCCTCACCCAGCCATCGCTCGTAGGCGTCCATAAGAGGGCCGTGATCCATGTTGGGCACCCTGGCTTCCGCGCCCCGAGCACAAAAAACACGATAATTTTCCCGATCTGATCGTTTCATGTTGAATCCCGTGATAATATTTCGCGCTGCAAGTGCGACATCGCCGCGATCGGTTGCTCTTGCATTCTTGCAATTCATTCGGGCTCTTGCTGCTTCACGTCAAGCAATATTGCCGAGCGCCCATCCAGGCGCTTACTGACAAACTCGCCGTCAAAAGTCTCGCACTCTCGTGTCCAGAAGTTCTCGGCAGCCGCCGGGCCGGTGTGTCCGAGGCGTGCCCGGCGAATCGAGATCACTTGCGGCGAATCCGTCCAGTTGAACAACGCCAGGGACTGACGAATCCCCGCGGCGGCCGTAATGCCGTCGGAGGGGTAGTCAACGTACAGAACCTCGGGCAACGGAACGCCAGTGAAAGCGCGATCATCCGGACAATGCACCCTGTAGCCGCGGTCACAGCGATCCGTCAACCTGCGCATGGCCTGTACGAATTGGTCGGGCCAGGTCTCCATACGACCGCCCGTCTCGACAAGACCCATGTTCATGAAGCTCCACGTGAGCCGGAAATAGTTCTCGTTGTCGGTGTACTCGGGCATGATGCCGACGCTGTCATTATTTAGCAGAAACGACTTGCGTCCTTCCAACCCCAGCGTCGGGAGCGCCCAGATGCAATTGCGTACCTGCTCATCCCATGCGCCCACCCCGATATCAGGCGTGTTGCGATAAGCGTCGGCCCACTGCCCGATAAAGGGATTGCCCATGCCGGTGGCAACGCAGGTCATGAACACTCCATCCGGCGGCAGGTGTTTCCGGACAGTCTCAAAAAACAGTGCCCGGACCTGCACCGAGGTCATCCGCGGATTCATCAACCGGGCATGGCGATCCTCAAAGTTCTGGCTCCAGAAATCCATCTTGCAGGCATCCATCCCCCACTCTCCCAGAATCACCGCAAGTGTGCGATCAAGAAAAGCCAGCGCTTCGGGATGGCTGAAATCCAGGAAGGCGTTCTTTTCGCCAATGAGATAGAGCGAGCCATCGGCATTTCGCAGGAACCAGTCCTGATGATCCGTGTACAGTTGAGACGGCGCCGTGACCGTCGGCGACCACCAGATGCCCGGCCGCAGTCCAAGGCGCCGCAGCTCGTCCGTGTACCCGCGGATCCCGCGCGGCCATTGCTTGCTGGAGACATGACAATTGGGATCTGGATAAAAGCGATTTAGAAAGGTCGTGCCGGCATCCCCCGCCAGATAGCCCGCATCCATCAGGAACCACTTCAGGTTTGGGAAGCTGTTGGCGATGAACCGCGCCGTCGGCATGAGCGACGCCTCGGTCTGATCCCCGAAGACCCCGTAATTCCATGTACAATGGAAGGCCTCGCGCAGTATCGGCGTTTTCGGTCCGCGGAACCTGAAGCGCCTGGCCAGGAAATCCATATAGTCCGTGTAGGCATCTTCCGGCGCAAGGTCGCCGGTGAGCTGAATAAAAACCCCGTCCAGAATCAGCGTCCCGCCCGCCGGAACTTCGAACCCGCCGCTCTGCCCCGGATCGTGATGAATAACAAAAAGGTCAAAAATGCCGGTGTTGACCATGGCGCGTTTGCGCAGCTCAAAAGTCGTGTAGTTCAGGGACTGGGAGGCCGCCGCGAACACAATGCCCTGCTTTCCCCGGATATCCTTGATGAAGAAAGCCGGAAAGG
>JAGYMT010000180.1 GCA_018400335.1 Kiritimatiellia bacterium
GGGTCGAAGGCCGCCCGTCGCGGAACCTTGCGCGAGGTGATGAAATCGCGCGCAAAGGGCTTGTCCGTGTGGGAGTCAATCCCGCTGTACATCAACCCTACGGGGTCGAAGAGGTTGTTTTGGATATAGGTTTCCACTTCGTTGGCGGTCGCGGTCAGTTCCGTCAGGTCGGTCATATTGTCTTCCTCCAGTCTGCTTTTATTCGCGCCTGTAGCGTCGTGCATTGGATACCCGTATTTCGCCCATCTGGCCGAAGAAATTTCCCCGGCCTCTGTAGTTGAAATGGTTGCTGAAGGCGCCGTCTTCACCGTGACCGCGGATGACATATCCGTTGATGCGAGTGAGGACGCTGAACTGCGCGTTGTGCCGTCGGTTGTTGACCAGCCGGCGTCCGTCGGGGCTCTGCATGCGCCAGATGAGGCGACCGTCGAGGAACAGTTCGTGCAGGTCGTCCCCGGCGCGGTATTGCCAGGCGACGTGATGCCATTCGGTGTCGCGGATGCCGGCTTCCGCGGGGTCCCCCACGATGCCCTCCGGGCGTTTCCAGGGATGCAGGTCTTTCAGAGCCTGTTCCGGTTCGGCGCCGAAGAAATGTACGCCGGGGGCCATGACGCCGCCTGCGCCAAGCGAAGTCGCAGCGTACGGCGAAGCCTCGTCGGAGAGATACAATTCCCACACGCCTTGTTCGGTTGTATCATACGTACCGCAGATATGACCGTAGTCGAATCGCGGGCTTGGAATAATCCCGCCGTACCAGACACCGTTGTATTCGTCATCCGGATCGTTTGTGCCCGGCCCAGCGCCCCAGCAGATATTCGGGCCGCCGCGACGTACCCAGGCCTCGACGGTCCATTCGTCGGGACAAGTCCGCAGGTTGTGCTTGTCGTGGTTTGTTGCCAGGGATGCAAAACCATGCTCTCCGTGCCCTAGTTCCTGGGGGAACCGCCCGGGACGTCCGGGATACCGAACACGACGATCGCCGCCCATGTTTGTCCAGTCCAGCGAGAGATCCTTATCGCCAGCGACGTCAGGAATCAGCCGCGCCTTCTCGCCCTGCCAGTCGTAGAGGAAAACGGTATGCGCGTCGGGACGTATTTCGGCCAATTCTCCGGGCAGCACGCGCAACGTAAGCGCGCGTTCGGCGCAGGCGCCCTGGACATCGGTGACGCGCACGCGAAACACCGCCGTGCCCGCGACGGCGGAGGCGGGTGCGCCGACCACGCATCCCGTGTCGGTCCTGAGATGCAAGCCTTCCGGAAGGTCGCCGTCCACTACTATCCAGCTCAAAGGTGACGCGAAATGTTCAGCGACCAGGGGCGCCTCGTATGCCGTGCGGACGAACGCGGGCGGAAGGGATTCGGTGATGATGCGGCCCGGTCGCACCGCAACCTTGATCAAGTGGCGGTCGCTATGTCCCGATTCATCCGCCGCCTGCAATACCGCGCGGCAGGATTCGGTTTCGATTGTCGGACAGCCGGAGATTGCCCCGCTTTTCGCATCGAGCGCCATTCCTTCGGGAAGATTCCCCTCGGCGAGTGACCAGCGTACTGTCCCTTCCGCGGCATCGGTTGTGAATGCGTCATGGTACCGCAGGCCTTTCGCGGCGATGAAATGCAGATGATTCCAGGAGTGTCCGCGTTTCTTGACGATGGACAGCCGGTCGGCCACCGGGTACCGCGGGATGCGAGAAATGCGCAGTTCGGCGATTTCACCATTCAGGTTGCCATGGCCGAGAAAAAAGGGTGGGTTCTGTGAGTGAACGAAACCGCCGACCGTGAAGGGGACCCCCACATTCTCGGCGTCGTTCACCACTTCGCGCAGCGGCGCTCGATGATTTGGGAACTGGATGCGGTTGAGAAGGCGACCATCCACATAGTAGTAGTGTGTTTGATCCGCATATCGGAACTGCCAGGCTATATGATGCCATGCGTCATCGCGGATGAAACGGGTTGTGGAAACCTTTTGCCAGAGCGGTTGGTCCGGCCACATATGGCCGCTGGTATCGTGATGGGGGTCGCGCAGCGGCGGCTTTCCGAGTCCGCCCTGGAATCGTGCGCACGGGGCGATGCCATCGGCAAGTTTGCCGCCGCCCTTGCCGCTGCCCACCCCGAAGTACCAACCCCCGCGAACGCCGTTCAGGCCGAACCCTTCGTCGTCGCCCGCGCCGCAGATTTGAGCGTGCGTGTTCCCTCTCCGATTTTCGCCGCCCGGGCCCCTGTAGCGCACCCAGGCCTCGACCGTCCAGGCTTCGGTGCAGGGGCGTAGATGCAGCTTGTCGTTATTGGTCGGCCCGACGAAGACGGTGGCATCATCCTCCCGGCGTTCGAAGCGCGCCACCGCGCCGCTGCCGGGACGTTCACCCCACTGCGCCGCCTTGGCGCGCAATGTGAGTTCCGGATCACCGCAGGCGCTGCGCGCTTCGTTGCCGCTTCCTTCGTCAAAGTGGTAAAGGGCAATCGTATCACTATCGAATGTCAGTTTTTGCATAGCCGATTCCTTTGCGCGTTAAGCGCTTTCTCGACGCCGCCTCAGATATACACGGCGTAGGGTGTTCCTGCATGGGCAGTCGGAGTAAGGGCGAAATCTGATGTCCGCCGAGGTGGTAATGGTTGTTGAACCGGTAGAGTGTTTTCGCCTCGTGCTGCGGCGTGATCAGCCCCGGCCGGTCGAGGACGGGTGACCAGTGCAGACCGTCCGGGCTGATATCAAAGCGTGTGCAGGACGGGCCGGCCAGACTCCAGCCGCCGGCACCCCACCAGCGCATATCTTCTCCCGCCATGACATAGCGTCGCTCGGGTGGCGCGTCGGGATCGCGGAGCACGGCAACGGTGTTCAGTCCGGGCTGTGCGTCCACCAGATTATTGCGCCGGGTTCCGTTGTATTCCACCAGGCCAAGCTCTGGCTTGCGCCAGATGCTGCCGTCGTTGCTCTCCGCGCAGGCCACGCGTACCCCATCGCCCTTCACGCCGGATCCGTCATGCGCGCTGTAGTACAACCGCCAGCGATCGCCCTCGCGAAGCACCGCGGCGCACTGGCATCGTTTGGCGTCCGGGGTCCCCTCCGGGCCGCGCGGAATGATCGGGTTGGCCGGATGTTTCTCAGGTTGCTGCATGTGGAGTTCGAGCCCTGATGTCGAGGGGATGCTCTGGTCATCGAAGGCGAAGAAGATATTTTGCATTTGGATTTTTACTCCGTCCACAAAGCATACAGTCGTGCTTGATCGAGGGATATCCGGAACCTGACGCGGCATCCGGCCATCTGGTCAAGGCCGCAGCCGTTCTTCCAGCGAACCGGCATGCGAACACGGTCACCGGAGACGACGGCGGCATCGGCTTCGGCGAAACCGGCCAACGGCCGAGCGTGTTCATCGAGCGCTTCCACACGTGCATGCCCGTTGGGCGCGTCGAGGTTAAGGAAAAGTTCGCGGCCTTCCAGGTTCATTGATTTGGTGAGCAGATAGCCGCCGTCCGCCCCGGCATCCAGCGAGATGAAACCATCCTTTCTGAGTACGGCCATATGCATGGCATTGTGCGCGTCCTCGATCCAATCGGCGCGCTCCCGCCGGCTGAGTGTTGACGGCGCGCGCGGGCTGCCGTCCTGCCAGAACTCGTGCTGGGACGCGCGCCGCTTGAAGCCATTGTAGAAAAACCACAATTCGTCGCCGTGTTCGACAGGATATTCGGTCGGCATCAATTGCAGACGGTCATAATTACCGACCAGCCCCTTCTCGTCAATCCGTGACGGGCCGATGAACGGTTCGCGACCGCCAAGGCGCGTCAACGGTTTGTCCAAGTCGCGCGTCATGGCCAGTTGAATCAGGTGAAAACCGTCGGTGTTGTTCTTTTCCGGCAGCGCCGTTCCGGTGGCATGGTAGATCATGGGCATGGCAATATAGATTCCCGCGTACTGGAAAATCGGGAGGCAGTAGCATTCGATCTGCCATGTCGCACGAGCTTGTGCCGCATGAGGCCCTGAGAGATTGGCCAGCCATTCGGGCGGGCGCCAGCCCAGGGCGGGATCGGGTTCGATGAAGAATGGCTTGGCAAGTCCGGGGTCGGCCAGGCGGCGGCGAATGACCTCGCGTCCCCGCTCCTGATCTTCGTCGTCCGTCCCGAAGAAGAATCGGGGTTCGGTCCAGTGTTCGAAGTCCCTGCTGGTCGAGATGGCGGCGGCCCGGCCGTATCTGCCTCCTGTTTTCAAAGTTGCGATCCAGCGGCTCTGGTCGGGGTCGAAACAGAGCGACGACGTGTCGCTGGACGGGATTGGCGGCACGTCGAACTGCCTCCAGTGGATGCCGTCCGGGCTGATGGCGGGGATGCGGCCTCCAGGGACGGATAGCAGCGCTTTATAGCGGCGGCCTGGATCGGGGTCAGCTAAATCGTAGGCCACGTGTTGAAGCGGTGGGACGGGGAGATGGTTGTTGTCCGTCGTGCCGCAGAACTCGACCAGCCCCATGCTCGGTTTTTCCCAGTGCACGCCGTCCCGAGACGTCGCCAGCGCCATGCGGAAGCCGACACCGGGGATGCTGCAGCTGTAAAACATCCGGTAGATGCCCTCGTCGTGGATCCACAGCGGCACGCGGCCCCACAGCATCTCGCCGTCGGACGGCCGGTCGGGCTTCAGCACCGGCCCGCGCTTCTCGGGCTGGTGCAACGCGCGCGTCAAGCCATCCATCTGCTCGACGCTCGCGTCATCCAGGAACAGGTGCTTATGAGGCTGAGAGTTTGTCATGTTGTCTCCTACCCCATCAACCATTCGTGCCCATCCGTGTTCATTCGTGGTTCTTCCCGGCTGGCATCCGATAACCGAAGATTTTAGCGCTGCTCAGGCGCACACGCAGTTGTATGCGCTTGCCTTTCAACTCAGAGAGATCGGCCTTGTCACGCCAGCGGAGCGGTGTCCACAGGTCGTCGCCGGTAAAGGGGATGCACGCATCGAAGCCGAACCCGGGGATCGGCTTGGAAAC
>JAGYMT010000181.1 GCA_018400335.1 Kiritimatiellia bacterium
TGACATGCACAAATCGCTTGATAGCGATCGACCGATTGTGTAATAAATGCGTTCGCGATCACGATTCAACGCTTCAACTGAAAATCCGAATCTTTCCTGAACGCTGAACACCTGAACATCTGAACACACATGACCAAAGCGATGATATCATCAAACAGCTTGCGTGAATTTGTTTGACTCATTTACTCAAAAAAACGAAAATTAAGGAGCTAGATTGTTCTCTACCAGAAAGCCCTCGCCCAGTTCGTCTATGTAGTAGGCATGCCGCGCGCCGGACGGGATGTCGCGGACAACGTTGCCGCGGATCACGTTGTTCTTGCCTCCGCCGTAAAGAGCGGCTCCATCTTTAAGAACTCTCATCACGTCATACACGACGTTGCGTTCAAAGCGGTTTCTCCAGCCGTCAAACTCGATCCCGACATAGGGACCGCCTGAGACCTCATTGTTCGCAATCTCGTTGTCGTGGCTCATCTCTGGCTGTTTCTGGCCGCCCCCAGGGGTGCGTATGCCGATGGCGCTGGCGTAGGTCAGGCCGAACTGGCGGATGCGATTGTCGAGAATCCGGTTCCCGTTCCCGCGAATATCGTAGATGCCGCCCGCACCAACGCTTGCAATTTCGCACTGGGCCACCGTGTTGTTCATGCCGTCCGCCATGCGGATGGCCTGTCCGCCCACGCCGGATATGTGCATACGTCTGAAGGTGCAGTCTTGCGTGAAACGGGTTTCCACTGCCCCCTTGAATACACCAGCAGCCCATCCGCCCGATAATAGCGGTGTGGTCGTGGCGTAGAGATTCAAGCCTTCGACCGTGATGCCGTACACCGGTGTGTCCTTGAATCCATTGATCTCGATGACGGCTTCAGCGGTCGGCGCGATCACCTCGATGGTTCTGACGTCTTCGCCTGGCTTTGGCCAGTACACGACCCGTCCATCGGTGCGGTCCAGGTACCACTGGCCGGGCTCGAACATCCCTTCGCGAGTGTTCCAGACCACGTAGGTCCTGACACCGAAGGCGCCTGGCGGATACCCGGAAGGGGTGGAGAAGTGCAGGGTTTGCGTTTCCGAATCATGTGCCTTGAGCCCGACAACGGAATCGTCCCACTGATGGTAAATCGACAACTCGGCGTTGTTGATATCGAGCCCGGGGCCAAGGTCGCCTTGCCGGTATTGCATAATCGACTTAAGCTCTGGCGTGTCGGCACCTCGAAACCCGCCGCCAACGGTAGTATGCCATGGGGCATCGAAGCGGCTGAGATGCGTGAAGTCACCGGTGTGGGGCAGCCGGGCGCGCGGTCGCAGTTGGTCTTTGACCAGCAGAACCCGGAAGTCCACCTTCCGCTCCTTCACGCCAGGCAGTTTGGCGGCGTAGAACCTGTCGCCATCCTTCTCCCAGCCGCTGACGAGGCGCCCGCCATAGAGTGCCGGCGTCTCACCCGGTGCCGCCTCGATGGTCAGTCCCGAGTCTTGCGGGCCGAGTTCAAGTGAGACGTTGTAGTACTTCCCTCCACGCACCACGATGCGCCGCGCCTGGTTAGTCCCGAGTTGCCGTGCGGCGTCGCGCGCCCGAGTAAGCGTGGCAAACGGCTTGGCAGTTGTCCCCGCATGAGCGTCATTGCCATCTGGCGCCACGACAAATGTCGCTGCGTTGTCAGCTCCCGTCACGTTTGCGGCAAAAAGTGATGTCATCAAGGCTGCTCCAATCAAATTGAATATCAATCTCTTCATCACCCAGTCCTCCGCCAACGTCGCCGTTCACCGGCCGCTGGGAACCGCGTCCGCGCGGTTTCCTGCGGTACGGTGCGACGGCTTGTTGGCAGAATCCTATTGTTTCATTCGGTCGTAGTCGGCATGTGTTCCGATCCAGTACCACAAGATTCCTTGATGAGACTCGGCACCAACAGCGCGGAACTGAATTCCCACGCGAACAGACCAATGGCGTCCGACTTTCTTGAGACGCAGAGACGGATGGCGCGGATCGGTTTTGAGAAGAGCGAAGTTCTGGTCGGCTAATTTCCGTATGTGGATCGGCAGACGATGATAATAACTCCAAAAATCAGAATGAGCGTGATGGCTCATAACTTGGAGCAACGCCCTTCGGCGAGGTCTTTCAGAGCTTGATCGGCGAGCCGATCAAGTACTCCGTTTTTGGCGTCTTCTTCGAACTCGCGGTCCCATGTCTCTGCATCGAAATGGGAAAACCAAGCGCGGAATCTGCCCAGTTCAGGGTTGGGTAGATGTGTTACAGCTTCTTCAATATCTTGTAATGTTGTCATGACCTCAAAATGCCATTGTTTGATTGCTTTGTCAACCCATTGTTTGTATTGAGCGTTGTTTTTTTGCTGCCAACGGCTACGGGGCAGCGGACGGCGCACCTTGTGCGACGTACGCTGCACCCGGGTTGGGTCTTTCATATTATCCGAAGAACAATCGGAAGAGCCATGAGCCAAGAAAGCCAGCGACCAAGGATACGCCGAGTCCAATGACGATCACCCACACGATCTTTTCTCGAATTGCTTCCCTTCGTTTGTACGCAACTGCTTCATCGCCCCATGCGAAAACGGATTGTTGCCCAGGAACTTGTGCCAAGCCTTTGGAATTTCAAGGTCATTGCAAAGACCGAAAGCTGCTATCACAACAAAGAGACAGATTGATAGCTGAAGAGCGAACATCGAGAAGGGCAATTCGGCAATCAGGCGGTTGAACACTGGTATCTAGGTTTGCGCTGCGTAGAATGCCAATACGAGGAGCACGACAGGCAACAGGAATGCGTGAATCCATTTAGCGGCGTAGTGCTCCATGCGGTTGTTCGCCGATGATTTCGTTAAGTCCTTCGATGATTTGAGTCATCTCATCAGATGAAACATGTCCGATCCGTTTGCCAAGACGTTCTACGGACAACGTGCGTATTTGGCTGATCTTAACCCACGTTGGTTTAGGCAGGACAACACTAGTGATTTGCATGGTCAACGGAAAGCCGGGTCTTGGTGGCCGGCTCGTAAGCGCCATGGCGATGACCGTGCCGGAGTGATCATTGAAAACCTCTGGGGTGAGGATGAGCACCGGCCTCTGGCCAGCCTGCTCATGACCCTTTACGGGGTTCAGATC
Source organism: Kiritimatiellia bacterium (assembly GCA_018400335.1). Next base: position 3,106 of record JAGYMT010000181.1, read on the forward strand.
AGCCCACAGGATGTCGCCTCTCAGTATTCTGGCCATGAAGCGACCTCCGCCGACATGCCTTCTTCTGCCATTGCCTGCTCAACTTTGGGATCGAGTTTCGCACATTCACGCGCCAGGCGGTTGACAGAGAGACGTGTCACCTTTTCTCGCACCGCCTCCTGAATTGCGCGGCTACGATTAGGAAAAACGTGTCGGCGCACAAGGCGGTCGACTTCTCCGAGAATGCCTTGATCAAGTGTTATAGCAATTTTTGCAACAGGCATGTCAGCCTCCTTTTCTTCTTTTTAGGTATGACAATACATCATACCGTCATGCGAAGGCAAGCATTTTTTATATCTTTCCTCTGCCGAACGGGTGAGACGAAGTCGGCGCCCACCCTTTCGACCTTGTCATCTCTGTTCTGTTCGGTAATAGACTGCAAGTCGGCGGATGTGCGGAGTCGCTTTCGCCTTCGTGACTCTGAGCCTGATTCGTGGTGTCGATACAGCATCAAACTGCTCGATTCTCTTGTGCCCAACGCTCTGGCCCGTGCATAGCTTACGCCAAGTATCGCCTTCGCCTAAGCACTCTACGACATATTCGAGAATACGCTCGCCGTGCCTGATGTCCTCCATAATGCTCACGTGGTCGACTTCCCGGGGAGACCCGATCTCCAATTCAACTACGTCACCTTCTCCGGAAATGGATGCCACGGAATCGGCAAAGCGTCGGCGGATTTCCGCGCCGAACGCCTCATAGCGTCTCATGTCAGATTCCGGCACGAGGCCATCTGTCCCGGGGTTGGCATTCAGCAGAAGGTTGCAGTTGCGACCGACCGAGCAGTAATACATCTCCATCAGTTCATCCAGAGAGTAGATTTTGTGTTCGTCGCCAGGTCGCCAGAACCATTCGTGGTTGCGGATGGGCACATCGCATTCTCCCGGAATCCATAGGCGGCCGTTCGGCGTGCCGTCAAATTGTCCTTCGACCGTGCCGCCCTCGGCCGTTCCTGCGTCCGTCGTGCTCCAACATGGATAGGGCGCCACGCCCCGTTCATTGCCAACCCAGCGAATCATGTTCTGTGTGCCGGGAGGCCCTTGGAAGACTATTGCCCTTGGCTGATGCTGCCGTAGGATCGGGATCAAATCGGGGCCACCTTGTTCGACTGGAATGGCCCCACCATCGAACCATACTTCGTATAGCTCGCCGTAGCGAGACCACAGCTCTTCCGTCATGCGCTCGCAGGTGTTCACATACTTGCGCTGTAGGTCGCCGTCTCCGCCCTTTCCATGGTTAACGAGTCCCGGATTGTCTACTCCAAGATAAGCGTTTGCGCTGACGGAGGCGTACAGACCAGGTTTGATGCCTGACTTATGGCACGATGAGACAAAGTCAGCAACCACGTCGCCCTTGCCGTTACGCCAGGAGGACTGTCTCACGCCGTATGGGTACAAGTCCGATTGCCACTGAAGGAATCCACTGCAGTGTTTGGCAACAAACACCGCATACTTAGCACCCATAGCCTTGGCGGCTTCCATCCACTGGTCTGTATCAAGTCGGCTCGGATTGTACAGGTCAGGATCCGGCAAGTCCTTCCAGCTTCTCCAGTTCCAGCCCTGTTGGTATATCGGGATATCAAAATGGAAGAACATGCCTAGTTCCATGTCGTGCCATTTCAACTGAGCAGGGCTCGGCGTGACTGTGTTTGGCTGATTCACAGCTTCATCTCCTTTGGCGAACGCCAAGCATCATCGTTTTTTGGATGGCGCCAGCCATTCAAAAATACGATGGATGCTTTTGTTCGCCGTTATTGGCTCTGAGCACAGTGTTCCCAAAATTGCCGCGGAGTAACGATTTGTGTAATGCCTCGCC
>JAGYMT010000182.1 GCA_018400335.1 Kiritimatiellia bacterium
GCTGCAGCCGGAAAAGATGGTGCAATCAGCGTTAGGGAAACGATCAGGCAAAACAGGGTTGTCAAATATCGATCGGTTATCATCAGAATTCTTCGTTTCATTAAAATTTCAGTAACCGGTTACAAGTTCTCTTACATTTGGATTTTACCTGACGATTCCCGTTCCTGCAACACCTCTATTATGGTTTCATAATTTCGCAAGGTCAATGGCGATATTTTTCTTCCATACGGGCAGGCGGAAGGCATCAGCACAAAACCGCGACGTTCTTTCCCTATGCCCTCCTCCAGGGCTCGCTGTACCTGCTTTCGAAATTGCGGGGTCGATATGTTTTCGATCTCGCTGATCTCGAGATTGCCGAACAGCACCATTTGGTTCCCGTGGCGTTGACCGACTTCGGCCAGTGACATATCCCCCTGTGGAGGCGGTTCTATGGGATCGAGTCCATCAGCACCCATGGCGGCGATATCGTCAAGAATTCCACGCAGTCGTCCGTGGGAATGAATCCGGGCAAACCCGCCATGCTTATGGATGGCTTCAACCAGTGGTTGGTCGTAGCGGCAAACGTACTCTTTGAAAAGAGAAGGCGGAAGGTAAGGCTCCGAAGCGTATTCCGGACCATAGATCCGCCAGAGTCTTCCCGGCAGGGCCTGCGACAAAGCTTCCACGCGCGGCAACAGGATGGTGGAAAATCTTTCCAGCAGGCCGTGAAATAGATCCGGCTGTGTCATTGCAATCACCGTGTAGTCGGCCATATTGAACAGCGACGCGGCCAGGCACAGCGGGTCGGCGGTGTCCAGCATAACAATGCCTGTATCCCCGAGCGCTTCTTCCGCATTCAGCACGTTCGATGTGTCGACCTGTCCGCCGAATTCCGGCATCGGCAACTTGAGGTAGGCTTTGAGATCCTCTTCATCCTTGAGCAAATGCTCCTCTGTCCATACGGAATTCACGTCCGTGTCGCGGCGTGTTCTGGTCGTCAACACCCGCGAACCGGCCTTCATTCGTGTCCTGGTATAGCGGGAGGTCCCGCGTCGGGTGGAATCCTCTTCGATTAACGGCGCCATTGGGTCGGCCGGCATGTCGCGAAAGCAACCTCCGCGCATGACGATCCGATCGGTATGGTGGCGGGTTAATTCCAGCAGCGGTTTCCAGGAAGGATCTGTATAGATGTTGAATGGATCCGGATCCTCTGGATTTTCGTCCAGTCCGTTCAGTTCATAGAAAGAGACCGGCGGACGGTCGACCGCCTCACCCCGCAGTGTTCTCATCAGTCGTTCACGTCTTGTCATGAATAATACTCCTAATATCTTTATGCTGTCTTGTTGAATGATCTTCTGTTCTTTTCAATGTTCAGGCCCAGAATCCGGCAGGCATTGTGCCGGAAGATCGCAACAAGCCGCGCGGGATCGTCCACGGCATCCATGACCGCCCCGGCCATGGCGGCCGGATCCAGCAGTGTAAAATCGCTGCCGAACAGAATCTTGTCCGCAGGCGCATCCTGCAGCGCCTTTACCCAACTCGCCCGGCGGCGTGTGGAGTTGCATATTTCCACGTACACGTTCGGATACGTCCGCGCCCACTCCTGCGCTTCCGGGTAATCCACGGAATGGCCGCAGATAAAAAAGGCGTTTTTGAAACGCTTCGCCAGAACGGGGATTTCCCCTGGCGCACCGTGGTAAAGCACATGCCAGCGGTGCCGATGGACGAAACGATAAGCCGGCAGGTAGCGAGGGTCATCGAGCGGAATCTGATCATGCGGCGGATAGATCTTGATCCCGCGAAATCCATACTGAACGCGACAACGTTCCAACTCCGCCACGATCTCTGTGGGCCGGAAAAAAGGGTTGATCTTGGCGACACCGAGAAAACGACCCGGCCGCGTGGCGATAAAATGAGCCGTGGTATCGTTGCCGCTTGGGCGGCCAGCCTCAAAGATCGAATTGACGCAAGCCATTTCCACACCTGCGCGTTCAACGGCCGTGACGATATCGTGGCGCGGATGATCGCCCATTCCGTAACGCGGCCAGGTGCCGCTGTGCGCGTGCATGTCTATGATCGGGCAGGGAATAGTGGCCTCCGTGGTGTGCGCATCCTGGGAATGTTTGACGCCCAGAAGACGTTCCAGATTGCCGTGTGCGATCGCACATGTCTCCTTCAGACCCAGCCCCCCGCGCAGCAACTGAAACCTCGGACTGCCAGGCGAATATAGCGGCAGCCCGCTTCCGAAGAAGAGCCGGTGGCTTCCGTATGGCACAACCAGGCGGCGCATGCCGTTAAACACATGAAACTGCGAAATGTCCAGCATGAGGTTGGGATACGCGCTCATCGCATTGTGCAACATTGCATAATCGTGATAACGCGTTCCCAGCACGACGATGTTCGTCTTCGGGTACTCCCGCGCCCACGCCGTGATTTCCGGCCAGTTGGTTTGGTTCATGTGAACCGCAACGGCGATTTTCCGGCGGGCCAATTCATTCATCCATCGGTCGACCACCCATGGATCCAGGCAGTATCCGTGTTCCTTTGGAAAAACAATGACCAGTCGGAGCCCGGTCTGCGCGATTTGCTTCTTAACCGGATCCACATCCGGATTCTGGTTCAGCGCCACCGTCATGAGGGGTCGGAAGGTTTTGCGCCCCTCGATTGCAGCGAGCAGGCGTTGGTTTCCGGTATAGGCGTCGTATTCGCGCGCCACGCTATGATAAGCGAGCCCCCAGGCGATGCCGTGCTTGCGGTACAATGCTTCGATTTCGGTTTCCGGCAACCACGGCCTCGTGCCGTCACCGGGCTGTCCCAGTTCCACACAAATGTCGGTGAAATACATTTTCATATCATTTCCTCTCAGCACATGGGGTCTATTTCTATTTTCCGGCCGTCGGCGCGTTGGTCTCCTTCGGCGAATAGATGAACCCGCGATTGAAAAGCCCCCCGATCTCGGCTTCGTTCCAGACGCGAATGGCCACCGTATTGGGCTGCCCCGGCTCGATCAGACCGGTCACGTCGAGATCCATTTGAAGCACGGCGGGAGAGGCCCACCACAGCTTGTGCGCCTTGTGGCCGGCATACCGGCCGTTGATCCATACCCACCCCTCGTTGAGAACCCCGCCCAGGAAAAGGCGTAGCGGCTTGCCTGCCACGTGTTTCGGGATGACCAACTCGGCACGATACCAACCGTGGCCGTCGTAGTCGTGACCTTTCTCGTCTTCCGGCGGGTCCTGCTGGTCCCACGTCAGAAAGGTGTTCTTGGTTCCCCATGCGGAGTCATCGAAGTCAGGCGCATACCATTCGGCCAGAACGCCTTCGTTGAAACGGTCGCGGGTGAATGTCATCTCCAGCGGCAGCGGCGCGACCAATCGCCCGTTCGCGCCGTCCACCTTCGCGGCGACCGCCCGCAAGGCCTTGGCCTGCGCCTCCGGAAGATTGACCGCCCCCATGAACGGATAGATCGCAACCAGTTCGCGGACGGCTTCCACCATCCGGTCGGCCTCCGCCACCGCGCTCCCGTAGTCCAGATTCATCTCGGCCCGGTTCATGGCCGCGTAGGCTTCGAGATGGTCGGCAATCAATTTGAAGGCGGCAAGCCGGCCCCGCTGTTCCGGAGTCGCCTTCGCCGCGAGCGCCGCGTCGGCATGCGCCCGGATGCTTTTAACGAACGGAACCGTGTAGATGTGCTTGACGCTGACCCAGTCCTCATGCGTGTGGGCGGTCGATTGCCCGAGCGCGGCATCGCAGGCGTCCCACCAGGCCTGGACGTGCGGCCCCGCGGCCGGCCCGAAGAAGGTTGTATAGAAGTCCCTCTTGAGCGCCGCCACGTCCGTCGCCGTGTCCCAGGTCAATTTCGCGCGGACATAATAGCTCAGCCACGTCTGCATGAAGGCCTTGCCGCCGATCCCCCATGCCGCGCCGACCACGCCCTTCAAGCCCATCTGCTTGAGCATCGGCGCCTCCACGGCGATGAGCGCCGCGTCGCACTCGGGAATCAGCGCCCGCTGACCGGCGCCATACACGGAAAGCATTCCCGGCGCGTAGTGTCGCATCACCACGTGGGGCGTCAGCTTCCGCCAACTGGCGGCGATCCGCATGGTTTCCTGGCGGCGCCAGCAGGCCGGGTTATCGCCGGCGTGCAGAACACAAGTGCTGATGGGAAAGTAGTTCACTGCCATGTTCGGCGCCAGCGTCACGCCCTGCGGCGGAACCTCGCGCAACGAGTAGGCCGACAGGGCCACCCATTTATCGGGGAACGCCCGAGCGAGCTTGGCTGCAAATCCGCAGTATTCCTCGCTCATCATCCGCTCGGGGAAGTAACCCGGGTAGCGGAAGTTCTGGCTCGCGGCCAGGCATTGCGCGCAGTAGCAGAATGGCATGCCGTCGGGCGGGCTGATGCCCACCCCCTGCTCCTTGACGCAACGCATCTTTCTCTCGCCCGCGAAGGCCTCCTTGAGATTCGCGATGCTCGCGGTGAGCACGTCCGGATTCGACAGGCACAGCATAGTACTGTAGACACCCGCCGCCTTGCTGGTGTTGCGCACACCCGCCTTGTTCATGGCATAGTATTCCGGATGCGCCTCCGCGTATTCGGCGGGCGGCAGCAGCATGGCGAGAGAACCGTCGCCGGCCGTCGGATAGCCGACGCCCGGCCCGCTGAAGCCCACTTTCGTGAGCCAGCCGTCCTTGTAGGATGTTCCCGCCGTCCGGATGGCGAAATCGGGCCGCGCGGTCACGTCCAGCTCCGGCACGGTCACGGTCGCTCGCGTCGGCACGACCTCGCCCCACTCGCCGGGGAAGAACCAGCGGCAGCCGAGTTTCTCGAGCAGCGCGTAGGCGGCATATAGCGTGCCCTGGTAGGGCCCGTCGTTGTTGCCGGCCACGATCAGGGCATTGCCCAGGGTCTTGAGCACGTACCCTTCCTCCTCGAAGACCTCCGGCCGGATGGC
>JAGYMT010000183.1 GCA_018400335.1 Kiritimatiellia bacterium
GAATGATCTCATGGGGGACCGCGTAGACATCCGCGACGACTCTGCCACTCATCGGGACTACGATCTCAGGAACTGCCCGGGAGTCCGTTTCCACGCGCAGCGCGCACGAAAAAGAGCCGGGCGCCGGGTCGGGCAGTGTCCTGATGATAAACTCGCGGCTCTCGCCCTCCCTAACGACCCTTGTCTCCAGCGAGAACATGGGATCCGTGACCGAGGCCTTCCTGATCCGGATCGGCGTATTCCGGTGAAACGTGACTGACACGATCCGTTCATGAACGTCATCCTTGTGAATATTACCCCAGAACATGTGCTCCGGAGAGACGGAGAGGGCGGCGATAGCCTCGCCGATCATCGCCAGGTCGTAATGAGGGTGCGACCGGTCGTTGGAAACAACTGTCACCTTCTGATTCTGCGGACCCTTTCGTCCTCGGAGCGAAAAGCGCACGCGAAGCGTCGTCTCGCCGCCAGGCCGGATACTCATATCAGCGGGCTTTGCAATCGTGCAGCCGCATCCGGAATGAACACGGCGTATTTCGAGAAGCTCTTCGCCCTCATTGCGCAGGATGAACTCGTGCTCGACCGACTGAGTGTTCTCGACCTCGCCGAAGAAGTGTTCGGGCGCATCACACACGAGCCTGGGACCGGTTGATGCAGGGACATTCTCCACCGCATGTGAAAGGCCCGCGACAAGAAGCGCACAGGCAGTGAGAAAGGAAAGGCGGCGCAGAGTTTTCATCATGTAGTTTCCCTCGCCGGTGTCATTTCACCGACTGCGCGGTACGGGGCGTAACGCCCCTGCTTATTGATGTAGACAGCCTGCGCCGGACAGAACGAGAAACAGCGCATGCAGAATTCGCAACTGGCCGCGTGCTCCGGATAATCTTTCATTCGGATATTTTCCACGGGACACAACCTGGCGCACAATCCGCACTTCGTGCACTTGGAATGGTCCGTGTGAAACTTCAGCCCGCGGCGGAGCAGACCCCACATGAGGGTTGATCGCGAGAGCAGGCACATCAGGTCGGAAAGGCCTGGCACCCTACCCCACCCTGCATTCCCGTCAAGCAGGTCGCGCGCGTACTTACGCGCCGCCTGCAGACCGGCGGCAATCGCCGCCTTATTTTTTGCTTCATCAACACTTCCGCACAGGAAATTGGACGGCATCCTGATTTCACGGGCGCCAATTGGCTTGTAACCCTTCGCGGCAAGCTTCCTGCGGAGCGGTCCAACGATCCCGCCCGAGAACATCGCGAGGGTGTCAACCATAAAGACGGGCGTGCCATTTGCGCGCGGCAATCTTTCCACGAAACGCCATATGAACGGAAAGGTTGACTGCGCGGCCACGGGGAAGGCAAGTCCAAGCGCATTCTCCGTGTCAATATCCGCGGGCTTCGACCCCTCCATGGCAAACATCCTGACAATGATCCCCGCCTCCGCGAACACGTCCCGCATCGCGCCCGTCACGAGCAGCGTGTTGCCCGTTCCTGAGAATGAATAGAAGTCTATGTTTTTGATGTTCATCTTTCCGCTCCACAGATCAACGGGGACCGCCCTGCCCGCGCGCGGAGCGCACGGCGCGGCGCGCCAGGCTGTCGCGCCCTACCTTGGGACCCATACCTCCACTAATACCGCGCAAGTTCGAGGCCGCGGTCCCTGAAATAGATGAACGAGTCAAAGTCCACATCCGGGGGGGTTGAATGATCCGATGAGAGTATGTAGGGTGTTCCGGTTTTCATAAGCGGCAGGATTTTTTTGCTCAGCTCCGCGTCAATCCTGGCCCGGTCATTTGAGATAAGCTCCCTTATGTCAATATTGCCCATGAACCCGATCCTGTCGCCATACAGCTTGTTTATGCGCAACATATCCATCCCTGCCTTGACCTCCATAGCCTGGAGCATGTCAATCCCTGCCTCTATCATCCCGGGCAGGAGCGGCTCGATGAACCCGCAGGAATGCATGATGACGCGCAATCCGCGCTCGTGGGCCCAGCCTATCGTGCGCTTATGCGCATCCTGTATGATCTCGCGGTACATCTGCGGCGACATGAAGGGTTTTTCCTTAAAGCCCATGTCCTCATAGAAGAAGATGCCATCGGGCAATCCCTCCTCGGCGAACAGCATCTCCCACATTCCTATCGTCAGATCGGCGAATGCGCGCGCCATCTCGCGAACCCAGTCCGGGTCAAGCGCCATGCCCATCAACATGTACTCATGCCCGCACACAGGATGCATCTGCTCGAACACGTTCACCCCGCTCCACACAAAGAATTTCTTCTGCGCGGCGGCACTTGCCTTGGCATTGCGATACCCCTCAAAATTGACCCTCCGCCGATCGGGCTTGAGATAAGGCGCTATCAACTCGTTCCAGCTCGCCCTGTCCTGCACGGCGAAATCCACATGTTCGGGAGTCCCCGCCTTATTCTTCCACCATCTGAGCACGGCGCCGCTGCGGTTGCGGACCAGCTTGGTTTCATCGTCCTCCTCGATAGTTTCCGGCTCCTTGTCCATATTGCCTTCCGAAACGATCCAGCCGGCCTGACAGATCTCCATGTTGAACAGAGTGTTGGCTGTATCCTTTTCCCCGAAATGTCCCTCGGATTTCCACCTCTGCCAAGTCTCCCCCCACAGGCTCTCCATGAATGAAGCCCTGTCCGCATCCTCCCGGTTAAGAAGCCGCCGCACCCTCTCCCTCGGTTCAAGTTCTTTCATAGTCGTCATTTCCTTTCACTGTCGTCCCATAGGGACTGGAATGTTGGAATAGTGGAATGCTGGAATAGTGGAATAATGGAATGTTGGATTTTCCCCAAATGCTCACGTTGTTCGGATCATTGGGAACAGTCAACGATCCCGCATTTACAGTCATCACATTTGCGTCTCGAGGCGTCGGATGCTGATACTTGCGCTTTCGAGCGGGGTGAGGGTCGTACTGTCCTGCTCGTAGCTCAGCCAGGCAACACCGTTCGCGCGCGCGAAATCAGCAACAGCTTTGAAATCAATGACACCGTTGCCGAGTTCCGTTATCTTTCCATCGGCGGTGACATCCTTAACATTAAACCTTGTTAGAGGGATCGCAGAGATTCCCGAAATTTTCATAGATGCCGCAGACTTCCAGACCCAGCCCGGACAGCAGCGAGGCAAGCTCCTTCGGCTCCAGCCCACCGTAGAAGAACGCGAGTTCCACACCCTCGAATCCGAGGGCGGCCAGCTTTTCAAGGGTTCCCCTGAAATCAGTCTTCAGGACTTCACGTACGGTGTAGAGTTGTATTCCAGTTTTCAGTGTGATGGCCTCCTTCATTTCCGCAGCTCCTTAATAATTTCAATTGCGGTCTCGGCCATCATGTCCCCAGTCGCGGGATCCATGTAGGTGGGAGGACCGAGCGTGGTCTCGTAGCCGCCGCGCGCGAATGCCTCCTTCGTCGGAACGTATCCGGCCATTCCGTTCGCGCCGCCCACGACAAATGATCTGGCAGGATAGGTCCTGTCCTTGATCCCGAGCTGGAATTCCACGAAATACTCCGCCGGCATGCCGGCAAAGAACAGGTCGCCTATCCGCAGCACCTGTATTTCCAGCTTCTTTCTCTTCTCCTTCGCTATCTTAACCTTCAAATGGTCAATGAACTCCTCGTACATGGCGTCGGACCTGAACCGCTGCGCGCCGAAGACTTTACCCTTGTATTCATCTTCGCTTATCTTCCTGTAATCCGCCTCAATGGTTCTGCTCGTCGCGGCCAGCGGCCACACGGAGCTGAACTGCGCCTTTTCCATGGCATCCATAACCGACTTGCGTAACGATTCGGCCGCACCCTCCATCGAGATCGCCCTGCACAGCTCAAAATCATTGCTGATCACGTTCCCGTAAGCGCCGTTGAGGTAGATCGTCACGGGCACACCGGACTCCTTCATGCGCCGGCACACAAGCCCGGGGAAACCGGCCGACATATCATCCCCGGCTCCATGGTGCGTGGGATGGCAGGCATAATTTACGATGCATCCGAGCGGCGTGCCGCTCTTATCGCGGGCGATGAGAACGCCGACCTCCGGATCCATTGGCCCCTCGAGGCAGAGGAACATGGGATCGGATGATGGTGTCTGAGTCTTCACCGTTCCATCCCTCATCCTGCTGCGCCTGTTATGCGCCACTTCAAAATTGAAAGTGGAGGCGAATCCCAGCTCGGCATCCTGCATTCCGGCAAGGGCCGCGCCGAACGCGGAAACGCAATCGGATGTAACTCTCTCCGTATACTCATCATCCCTTTTGACCGGATGCACGTCGGCCACCGCCGGGCCGGCGTGATTGTGCGAGGCCGACACCATTATGTTCTCACCGGGGAAACCGTATTTCCCGGCGATACGCGTTCTGATCTCGTTCACATGCGACCATCTCACGGAAAGAGTGTCGAGCTGGACGAACGCTATTCTGTCGTTGCCGTCATCAAACACAGCTATGCGCACGAATATGGGATCGAGCACCACGCCGCAGCGCAAGTCCTCAAGCCAGCCGATCTTCCCGGTGCCCACAGGCGGAGTGATATCAACTTGCGAAAAACCTGCTTTCATATTGCGTAACGCTCCCGATAGATAAGTGACCATGAATCACTGTCGTCCCATAGGGACGGGAATGCTGGAATATTGGAATAATGGAATGTTGGAATAGTGGAATGTTGGAATAGTGGAATTGTGAGAAAGGGACTTCTTTCCCTGCCTCGTTGATCTATCCTTCCAGTGTTCCATCATTCCATCCTTCCAATCTTCCGAAAGGGACTTCTTTCCCTGCCTCGTTGATCTATCCTTCCAGTACTTAGCCCCCTGCCGCCTCGCGCGGCAGGAGCATGAGATTGGGGTGAAAAGGCGCGCCTTTTCATCCCAATCTCATACTCCCGCGACCATGCCAAAGGCATGGCAGGCGCAAGGCTTGCCCCGCGCAACG
>JAGYMT010000184.1 GCA_018400335.1 Kiritimatiellia bacterium
GGAGATTTTCTTCATCATTGATCCGCATCACTGTCGTCCCATAGGTACCGGAATGCTGGAATGGTGGAACAATGGAATGTTGGAATAGTGGAATGTTGGAATAATGGAATAGTGGAATGGGACTTCTTTCCCTGCCTCATTGCTCCATCCTTCCAGTATTCCATCATTCCATCATTCCATCATTCCATTCTTCCGAATGGGACTTCTTTCCCTGCCTCATTGCTCCATCCTTCCAGTATTCTGATCACATCCTATTGCTTTGTGGGTGGTTGCGACGTGAACAAGATGCCGTTGTCATTGCACCAAACAGGTGCAAGACGACACTTGACCCCATTCTTAACCGCCACCCTTACCCGGATACCCTTAAATGACTCGCTTCAACGACAAGCCCTGATCTGGCAACGTGTAAGCGGTTCGGTTAAGCGTACCCGACGAAGAGTGGCGAGCAAGTGTAATCCCTTCGCCGTTCAACTGCTCTTTCGGGCATCACGGAATCGGAAACCCAGCGGTCAGCGCCGCCACCTTGGCGCGGATATCCGCCGCCAGGCTGGCATCTCCGCCGCCGCGCAGGATGCGCGTTATCCACTCCCCGATGGTTTGCATTTCCCGTTCTCCCATACCGCGGGTGGTAACAGAAGGAGTTCCTATCCGGATGCCGGAAGAGAGGAACGGGCTCTTCGTATCGAACGGGATGAGATTCTTATTAACCGTTATGCCGGCCGCGTGCAGATTGTCCGCCGCCTGCTTGCCGGTCAAGCCGATGGCGGAAACGTCCACCAGCACCAGGTGATTATCCGTACCGCCGGAGACAATGCGCAAGCCGTCGTTCTTCAGGTATTCGCAAAGCGTCTGGGCATTACGTATCACCTGCTCCTGCCGCCCCTTGAACTCGGCGCGCATGGCCTGCTGAAAACACACCGCCTTGGCTGCTATTATATGCATCAACGGTCCGCCCTGAAGGCCGGGGAAGACCTGTTTGTCAATATCCTGTCCATACTGCTGCCTGCACATAACAAACCCGCCGCGCGGTCCCTCGAGGGTCTTGTGCGTCGTGCTTGTCACGAAATCGGCCACCTGCGCGGGATTGGGATGGCAGCCGGCGGCGACAAGTCCTGCTATATGCGCCATATCCACCATAAGGTACGCGGAAACGGAATCGGCTATCTTGCGGAACTGTTTGAAATCAATGAGCCTGGGGTAGGCGCTCGCGCCGGCGATGATCATCTTCGGGCGATGCTTTTCGGCCAGATCCGCCACCTCCGCATAGTCAATCTGCTCACTCTCCCTGTCCACTCCGTAGTGCGCCACATCGAACAGGCGCCCGGAGAAATTGACCTTCATACCGTGCGTCAGGTGCCCGCCATGCGCAGGAGCCATTGCCAGAACCTTGTCGCCCGGCTCGAGCATGGCAAAATAGACGGCCATGTTGGCCGAACTGCCGCAGTGCGGCTGGACATTCACATGCGCCGCGCCGAAAAGGTTCTTCGCCCTGTCTATCGCGAGGCGCTCTGCATCATCAACCCGTTCGCACCCGTTATACCAGCGCTGGCCGGGATAACCCTCCGCGTATTTATTGGTCAGACGCGAGCCGGCCGCCTCGCGAACGGCGCGGCTGGCATAGTTCTCGGATCCTATCAGGTCCAGACTTTCATTCTGCCGCTTATCCTCTCCCCGGAGAACCGCATAAACCTCCGGATCAACATCGTACATATCCACCGGGTCAGTGCTCCTGCAAGTGTAAGCGTGGATCTTTGCCACCCTTCGTTTGTGCCGCTCGGACTTGCTGAAATCCACATGCAGCCATTCTTTAAGGATGGCTTTTGCCTCGTCAATCGTATTCAGCTCGCCGCCCAGAGCGAGCACGTTTGCGTTATTGTGGGTGCGCGCCATCCGGGCCATGCGCGGAGTAACGCAAAGCGCGGCCCTTATGCGCGGATACTTGTTTGCCACGATGCTCATCCCTATCCCGGTCGTGCAGATGACCACGCCCTGGTCGGCATAGCCCTCGGATACGCGTGCCGCAACCGACGCCCCCGTGTCAGGGTAGTCAACGGGATCCTTGCTGAAACAGCCCATATCTTCGACTTCGATCTGCTTTGTCTTGAGAAACTCCTTCAGAGCTTCCTTCATATCAAATCCGCCATGGTCTGAGCCTATCGCAATTTTCATATTGTCACCTTGTCTTCACGCAGTTGCTTTCCGTCCCTATTCCCGCACGGAACGGGAAGACCGGGCAACGGCTCTTTCAGCGCCGCCGGGCTTTGAGATACAGTATCAGATCCAGCAACGCTTCATCTATCTCGCGGCATATATTGCCGTATATCTCCTTTGACTCCCCGATCGGATCACGAATATCACCGCCGCGCGAGCCCTTGTCAAACGATTTCAACAGAACAACCTTCGCGCCGGCTTCGGGAAATCTCCTTCTTATCTCCTCCGCGTGGACCGCGGTCATTGCCACCACCAGACTCGCTGATCCCACAAGATCCCGGGTCAACCCGCGGCTGCGATGAGGGGTGAGGTCAATGCCCAATTCCCTCAGCACCTCGACGGCATGCCGGCTTGCCGGCGATCCTTCAAAGGCATGGGTCCCGGCCGATTCGACCTTCCACGACGAATCACGGCCGAGGCGATGGCGCAGAAGATACTCGGCCATCGGGCTCCTGCACACGTTTCCGGTGCAGATGAACAGTATCCGCCGCCCGCCTTCGTCGTTGGCGTCCGTCGAACCGGTCGTACCGGTCGAACCGGTCGTACCGGTCAAACCGGTCAAACCGGTCGTACCGGTCGTACCGGTCGTACCGGTCGTACCGGTCGAATTGGTCGAACCGGCATTGTTCAGTTCCTCGCTCATTTCATCACGCTTCAACCCAAGCTGTTCACAGGCCGCGGAAATCTCGCCGCCGGGTATTGCGCCCTCTCGCAGCACACGAAATTTGTCCCCATCGAGCTTCAGCACAGTGCTTGGAACCCCAACGCTTACAGGCCCCGCGTCAATCGCCACAGCCACGAACCGTCCCAGCGCTTTCACGGCATTCGCCGCGGTCAGAGCAGGCGGCTCTCCTGCCATGTTGGCGCTGGTCGTCCTGAGCGGAAACCCGACCGCGGTCAACACCGCAAGAGCCGCCGGGTGATCAGGCACCCTGAATCCTTCAAAACACGCGGAACCGACCCCCCGCTCGACGGGCACCACGAGGGTGAGCGGTCCCGGCCAGTAGCGGCCGGCCAACTCACGGCCCGCCGGTCCGAGCTCTCCGCCGCATCTCTCGACCTGGGACGCGTCGCCGACAAGCAGGGCGACCGGCTTCCCATCCGGACGCTGTTTCGCCAGGAAGAGTCTCCTTTCCGCTTCCGGATTCCGCGCGTCAGCCGCTATGCCGTACACCGTTTCCGTGGGTAGAATAACGAGCATTCCGCGCTCAAGGGCGGCAACAGCCTCGCGGATGGCGGAATCGCCCGGAGCCACGCCAGACCCGACCGGTAATATGAGCGGCTGATTCACTTCACCTGCATGCCAAGCGCTTTTATCCCCAGCAGAATATCAGCCGCCCTGGAAAGAGCGGCGTCAGACCCTGTTCTCTTCATCAGCGCCCTGACGGCCCTCTCGATCTCCGTCATGCCCGACAGGACTTCGGCAGAGTCCTGTTTCTCCTCGGATTCAAAATACGAAAGAACACCGGGATCAACCACCGTGATATCCGGCGGAACGCCGCTGCCGCCGTAGGCGGGTCTTCCATTCGGCGCAACCCTCTTCGTAGCGACGTACAGGACGTTGCCGTCAGGTAAAGCAATAATCTCCCTGAGCCGGTCATCGCCGATGGTGTTCGACCCGATGAGCACAACGCCCCTGCGGCCCTTCAGCACCGCCGCCAGAGTCTCTGAAGCGCCTCGCGTGCCGCCATTTACAAGAACCATAACAGGCAGGACGAGCGGCGTTCCATCCTCAATGGTGTACTCGATGTCATCAACTCCGAGTCCGCCCTCGACCGAAAAAAGCTGGTCGCCCGGCTCGGCAAACAAGCCGGCTATCATGGCGGCCGATTCCAGCGCGGAGCCGCCTGCATCGCGCAGGTCAAGAATCACGCCGATATACTCATCATCCTCCCACGCCCCCAGTTGGGTCGTTATGCTCTCGCCGGAATCCTTGTACAATCCATTGACCTTGACATAACCGATAAGTTGCGGCCATTCTTCCATCATGCCCGTAACGGGTATCCTGACCACATCTCTCACAATGCTGACGATCCGAAGTTCATTGGTTTCGCCACCGCTTCTCACACCCAGCTTGACTTCCTCGCCCTTGTTCCCGCGAAGCTGCTCCACCGTTTCCTCAAGCGTCATTCCGGTGGTATCACTCCCATCAATCTGCTCTATTACATCGCCCTCCAGGAGCCCGGAACCAGTTGCAGGCGAGTCTTCGGTCAATCCCAGAACAACAGGCCGTTCGTCCTTCACCTGCACACGGATGCCGATCCCGTAAAAAACGCCTTCCTCCTCCGCCTGTATCTGTTCTGCTTCCCTCGAGGTCAAGAGTGCTCCCAGCGGGTCAACGGACTCTATCAGGGCCCTGATAAGTGAAGTCCGGAGCAATTCGGGATCCGGCTGAACACCCTTCTGTTCGAGGAGGTTACCAATTTTAACGATCTCCCGGGCAACATCTCCCAAGGTTCCCCCGCCGGCAGGTGCCACGGAAGCTTCCTCGGCCGAGGCGCACCAAACGCACATCGGCAACAACATGGCGATCAACAGGTATCTTTTCATCTGTTTTTTCCCTTCTCTCTTTGCTTGCTTTACACACCGCCAACCGACGCCGCAATATCCCGCCGGAAATGGGCGTTCTGGAACTTCACTTTCGCCGCCGCCGCGTAGGCTCCGGCTGCGGCGCCGCATTCAAGG
>JAGYMT010000185.1 GCA_018400335.1 Kiritimatiellia bacterium
CATGAACATTGGTATCCATACAGGGTGCGCTCGGATGAGTCCGGGCGATTGGTTGCGGCCTCGTAGGCGGTCCAGGCTTCCGCTATGGATAACGGCGGGTTCTTCTCTTCCTTGGCGGATTGTGCTTCGGTCTGGGCATCCTGTAAGCGTGCTGTGAGTAGCGTCAAGGCATCGGCACGGCTTCCGGCCATGATTGGGCGCATAATCTCGGAGCGTTTCTGCTCGGCCTCTTTTAGGTCGCCGGTCTGTAGGCTCTGATACAACATGCGCCCCTCGACCATGTATTTGAGCCAGTACATTTGACCACGACGATAAAGAGAGCCTTGACGGTGTTTTGCGCCTTTGTTAGTGTGCATGTGTTCCTCGTGTTGGTTGTTGCTTGTTTTCTTGTGTGTGCCTATGTCTAACCTATAAGCAAACAGTATAGGGACACTTTAGGGACAGTCAACAAAATAAATCAACAAAATCAATAGTTTTCAGCTGATTTGTAATCAGCAGGTCCCCGGTTCGAGTCCGGGCGCCGGCTCCCTTTGTGTTTCGTTCTGCGGAATGTGCGTTCTAAAGTCGCGGGGGATGTATGCGTAAGACGAGCAGATATTTGAGAGCTATCTGGCCGGTGGCTTTGTTCCTGCTGGCGTTGTCCGCATACAGGCAATGAACCTTGTCAGGGTGGACGGCTCTATCCTGGCCAATGGAGAGGATCTCAATTCATCAAGTCCTTCCGGCGGCGGGTCCGGAGGCAGCATCTGGATACAATGCAGGATTTTTGCCGGTAACACCAGCGGGGTTCTATCCGCGCGGGGCGGAAACAGCTCCGCCGCCGCCTCCTGGGCAGGAGGCAGCGGCGGCGGCGGAAGGATCGCCGTGTGGCGTCGGCGCCACGAGTTCGATGGTTCGGCCACCGCCACGAACGGCCTTTCATGGCCCGGCTATGGCGGAACCACCGGAACGGTGGTATGGATCGAGATACCGGCCTCCGGCACCATGTTCTCTTTTCACTGAATTCAATTAATCTTTTACTCATAAAATCCTTGCCATTTTTTGTTCATTTGTTATATTTTCATTCAGTTTTGCGGGGCGCGCTTTGCGCCTGAACACTCGGTCTTCAATCGACTTGACTTTCGGCCGTGAAGACCGGCGGCAATTAGAGGAGAATGGACGATGAAGAAGTTTGCGGTTATCTTGCTGGCAGGACTCGTGCTTGGCGGTTGCTCAAGGGTTGACAAGGAGCCGGAAAAGCCGGCGGAACCGGCCGCTCCCGACTTTGCCGTGATCGAGGCTGAGTCCTTCGCAGCTACGGAGGAATTGCTTGCGCAGGTTAATGCGCACCTCCAGGAGGGCTCTCTTGACGATGCCGTCGGCGCTTTGAGCCTTGCTCTTGAAGACGAGAAATACGAGCAGCACCGGCCGATGATTTTCGTCAACCTACTCGGCATGTTGATTGATGCCGGGCGCATTGACGAGGCGCGCTCGAAATATCTGGAAGTCGTGGGCGTGGACGAGGATCTTTCCCGCGCGGGATTCAGCACGATCTATTCCTATTATCTCAACGCGGACGACCCCGCCGCGATTATCGAATGGACCGGCGTGCTCGTCGAAAGCCCGCTTCCGGATGATATGGCCTCCACGGTTATGAGCTGGTACTTGGGCGCGTGCATCAGGCAGGATATGACGGACCGCGCGGTCGAGATGGTGGATGTGTGCTTGGCCAGGTTCGACGATGGCTCATGCCGCGGAATCTTCGGAGGCCTTGTTCAGAACCTCGTCGCTGACAAGAAATATGCCGAGGCGGCGCGGCTGCTCACGGCCATTGCTGACAAGTCTTCCGACAGGAAGCAACTCAAGACAATGGTGGCGGTCTCGCGCACCCATCTCCTTTTCGTGCAGGGTCGCTGGATTGAGGGTGAGAAGCAGTTTGTCCAGTCTGCCGCTGTTCTGTCCGATGATGAGCTGGCGCGCAGCCTCAGGCGTGTTGCG
Organism: Kiritimatiellia bacterium; assembly: GCA_018400335.1. The sequence continues at coordinate 1,978 of JAGYMT010000185.1, forward strand.
CCGCTTGCAATAAAGCAGAAGCAGGGCGAACTGGTGGACAGGATGTGCGGAGAGATTCTCAAAAACCGCGAGGATAAGCCGGTGTCGCGGCGCGAAGCGGCAGTGCAGTGCATAGCCGTTGGACGGGACTCGAAGGATAACGCCGAGATTGTTCGTCGGATGGAGATGCTGATGAAGTTCAACATCGCGCCGGCCGACCTGCTATCCTTCTATAAGAACCATTTCCACACGATTATACAGGACGGTAAGCAGGAGGATTACGCAAGGGCCCTGCGCTACGGCGACAAGCTGGTTCCTTTGCTGACCGATGACAGCGATATTGAGGAATGCGCTTCCATGTCGCTTGACCTGAGCTTCATGGCCGAGGATTACGACCGCTCGCTGAAGGTGCTGGATGAAGGCAAGCTCGCCCAGAACGAGGAGTGGTATGACATGGCGGTGAACAAGATCAAGGCCCATATGGCGCTGCGGGACGGCAATCACCAGGAAGCGGTGGAGCGATTCCGTAAGTTCATGGAGCACGTCAAGACCTGGGAAGACCTCGAGTACAACCCCTCCACCGGCCTGTCGCATACGCCCGAGATGACCTTGGGATTCAACAGCGCGCGGATAGGGGACATCCTGAAATCCGCCGGTGACGAGGCGGGCGCCCGGAAGGCTTATGCCGAGGCCCTTGAATATTACGAAACCGCATTGAAGGAGACAGTGAACGAGAAGAAGGAGCAGGAACATATCAAGGCCGCGCTCGCGAAATTGCCCGTGCAGGGGAGTCCCTCTGAATGAAAGCTGTTGTATGCGCATATCATAACGTGGGGTGTGCCGGCATTGAGGCACTGTTGCGCAACGGAATCGAGGTGGCCGCCGTCTTTACGCATAAGGATGATCCCGGCGAGAATGCCTGGTTCAGGTCGGTTGCCGAGACGGCGGCAGCGCACGGTATTCCGGTTCATGCCCCCGATGATATCAACCACCCGATATGGGTGGAGGCTGTCAGGAAGCTCAAGCCCGATGTCATGTTCTCGTTCTACTACAGGAACATGATCAAGCAGCCGCTGCTTGATGTCCCCCCGATGGGCTTCCTCAACCTGCACGGATCGCTCCTGCCGAAGTACCGCGGGCGCTGTCCCGTGAACTGGGTGCTGGTGAACGGCGAGAAGGAGACGGGCGTAACCCTGCACTATATGACGCCGCGTCCGGATGACGGCGATATAGTGGCGCAGTTGAAGGTCAAAATCGAGTCCGATGATACTGCTCTCACGCTTAATGAGAAGATAGTCAATGCATCGGCCGGCCTGCTTGATGATATCCTCCCGAAGTTCGCGGATGGTTCCGCGCCGCGCATCGTTCAGGATCACTCGCATGCAACCTATTTCGGAGGCCGCAAGCCGGCCGACGGCGAGATTGACTGGGCAAAAGGCGCTGATGACATCCGGAACCTTGTCCGTGCCGTGACGCGCCCCTATCCCGGCGCTTTCACGTTCGTTGGGGACAGGAAGGTCTTCATATGGTCAGCCTCCGTTCTGCCCGGCAGGAAGTCGGCCGAGCAGGGAAAGGTTGTCGGCTGCGACCCGCTCTCCGTTGCATGCGGGAAGAAACTCTTGAGGGTGGATTATGCCCAGCCCGAGGATGAGGTTTTTATGGCCGGCTCGCAGGCCGCCAAATCCATGGGCGTGATGCCCGGAATGAAACTGGGCGCCCGCCGCGGGAGCGTGCATGCCGATCGCAAGACGACGGTCCTGATTCTGGGCGTTAACGGATTCATTGGCAATGCCCTTGGTGAGCGCCTTCTCGACAACGGCAGGTATGTGGTTCACGGGATGGATCTGCACTCGGACAAGATCGGCAGGCTGATGGATCGCGCCGATTTCCATTTCGATGAGGGCGACATCTCCATACAGCGGGAATGGATCGAGTATCACGTGAGGAAATGTGACGTGATCCTGCCGCTGGTGGCCATAGCGACGCCCATCGAGTACACGCGGAATCCGCTGCGCGTCTTCAACCTGGATTTCGAGGAGAACCTGCGCGTGGTCCGCTACTGCGCCAAGTACGATAAGCGCATCATCTTCCCTTCCACCTCGGAAGTCTACGGCATGTGCGATGACGAGGAGTTCAACGAGGATCATTCGCGACTGATACAGGGCCCGATCCGTATGCAGCGATGGATCTATTCCTGCTCGAAACAGCTGCTGGATCGCGTGATCTGGGCGTACGGAAGGCAGGAGGGCTTGAGGTTCACGCTATTCCGTCCCTTTAACTGGATAGGTCCCAGACTGGACAGCCTGACATCGGCGAGAATCGGCAGCTCGCGCGCGATAACGCAATTGATCCTGAATCTGGTGGAGGGAAGCCCCATAAGGCTGGTTGACGGCGGCGCGCAGAAGCGTTGCTTCACCGACGTGAAGGACGGGATAGAGTGCCTGTTCCGGATTATCGAGAACCCCGCCAACGTGTGCAACGGCGAGATTTTCAACATCGGTAATCCGAAGAACGAGGCGAGCATCAAGGAACTTGCCGAAATCCTTACTGCAGTGTTCGAGAAACACCCGCTTCGTTCGAAGTTCCCGCCGCTTGCCGGTATCCAGGAGGTGGAAAGTATGCGCTATTACGGCGACGGCTACCAGGATGTGGTTCACCGCAGACCGAGCATCAAGAAGGCGCAGAAACTGCTCAAATGGACTCCTTCCATTGGCATAGAACAATCAGTGAAGGAGACTCTCGATTTCTTTCTCCGCGAGGCCGTGGATTCCGAAGAGTTCGGCTGATTGGATGCTCAATGGCAAGAATAGGTCTGCGGATTGATGTTGACACCTTTCGCGGCACCCGCGACGGAGTGCCCGCGCTTCTGCGTATTCTTTCTGACTTCTCTATTCGAGCTTCCTTCTTCTTCTC
>JAGYMT010000186.1 GCA_018400335.1 Kiritimatiellia bacterium
TCTTTTTTTTCTTGACACCTTTTTTCAGTAGCCGGTTATAAGTTCTCTCGCATTCATGACGGTTCACAACCAATTCCGCGCCCACCCTACTCCGGGCCGCGCGGGACTTCAAGCCATTTCTCAGACGCATTTTTGAGATTGACAGCGGCGGGGGCATGTGCGAACATTTGAAAATATCCGTCTATGTGCTTTTAGTGCTTTTAAGTTTTCAAATGTTTCTTCATCCGGAGGACAATATGAACCTGGCCAACTCGTTTTCGTTGCGGGCTGCGCGCCTTTTTTGCGCAGCGCTGTTGACTGCGCCGGCAATCGCGCTCGGGCGGGGCGCGATTGAATCGGGGCAGTATTTCAGCGGTCAGCTCCCATCCTCGTACACGACGGGCAGCACCAATAAGCATTCATACGTATTCCAGGCGGAAGTGGACGACACGGTGCTCATACGCGTGGCAAACGAAGATGATTACGAACCTTTCATTCCCGACGTGTTCCTAACTTATATCGCCACTATTCCTTTGCCTTCCGCCAACGTTCCGATAGCCATTGCCACCAACCCGGCGGCCGTGTCCGCTCATGAGATGACGGAGACCATGACGCGTGCCGGATGGTACAGGATAGACCTGAGCGTTCCCACTTGGGGCCACTTCGTGGCGACCCCCGCGATGCTTGACTACAGTGTGTCCATCCTGCGCATGCCCGGCTACCCGCTCTCCTACGCCGATCTCGACGTCGGCCCGATTCTCAGCGGCGAGTCGCTCGCGGGCGAAATCAATGTGGGCGCCGACCTTGACGCGGCAACTTTCAGCGTAACCAACAGCTGCACCGTCCTGCTGAGGATGGGACAGAAGGAGGTGTCGCTCGTCCCGGTCCTGCGCGTTTTCGGGCCGTCAGGCGCGAGTGTGAGCAACGCGGTGCCCGTGGAATACAGATCGGAGCTCGTTTTCACCCTTACGAACGCCGGAATCTACACCGTGGTCTGCAACGACCAGTTGAACGCGAATGGACAGTACGCCATATCCATGGCCCAGATTCCCAGCACGCTGATGGGTGAAGATCTCGATCTGGGCACCATCATTCCCGGAGAGACGTTCTCGGCAACGATTAACGAACCCGGCAATATGGACGTGGCCACGTTCATGGGCTCGGCGGGCGACGAGATAAAACTGAGCATGACCGAGGTTGACGTGGGGGTTGACCCGGTGATGATCCTTTATGATCCGTCCGGCAACCTGATGAAGAGGGCTACGGACATCATGCAGGTTTCCGCCGTTATCACCACCAACATACCCACCAACGGGCTCTATATCGTGGTGTGCATGGATAAGGAGGACCGGTACGGCGTGAGTTACACGCTCACGCTCGAACTCCTGAGCGGGAGCAGCACGAGCAGCGTGCCGGAGGCGCCGACCAGCGTTTCGGCGACCGACGGCGTTCACGAGGATCGAGTAACGGTCACCTGGTATTCCGTGGGCGGCGCCAACGGCTATGACGTGTGGCGGAGCTACGGCACGAACGCCGCGATACAGATCTGCACGAATCTCGCGGCCCTTGCGTACGACGATTACGATGTGGTCTCCGGCCAGAAGTATTACTACAAGGTCAAGGCGCGCAACGATTACGGAGTTGGTGATTTCAGTGAAAGCGATTCGGGGTATAGCGGAACAATAGTTCTGAGTTCCGAGCGGCGCGCGCTGCTGGTGGGGCTCAATAAATATTCGGCGGCATACGGGCCTGGCGATCTGAACGCCTGCATAGCGGATGCCGATGGCATAAGGGACACCATGCTGCTGGGCGATCCGTCCAACAGATGGTCCTCTTCCAACATCCAGATGCTCACCAACGCGCAGGCCACGAAGGTGAGCATCCGCGGCGCGCTGATGACCTTGGCGTCCGCCAGCGAAGCCGGCGATCTGCTCCTCTATTACCACTCCGGGCACGGCGGTCAGACCGACCCTGCCGTCAACCCGTCCAACACCTATGTCTGCGCCTATGATGCCGACTATAAGGACAGCGATCTGGCCTCGGACCTAGCGGCATTCCAGTCGGAAGTAACCGTGATCATCATCATTGACACGTGCCACTCCGGGGGCATGTTCAAGAGCGCGGACAGCGTGCCGGACTGGCCCTTCGCCAAGAACGTCATGGCTGCTTACAAGAAGATCAAGACGGCTGAGTTTGCCGCGCGCGGCGAGGCGGTTCCAAAAACTCTCGGCAACAACATCGGGTTCATGACCGCCTGCGATTACAACGAGGTGAGCTGGGAAAGCGCCACGCACGGGCTCTATACCGGCTACCTGCTCGACGGTTGTTCCGTATCCGCCGTTGACACTAATGAAGACGGCCAGTTGCAGTTCATGGAACTCCACGACTATGCAATGACGCAGGCGGCCGAGGCGACATTAAGCTACCCTTCTCAGCAGAACGCGCAGAGCTATAACGACACCCTCCTGGCAAGCACGATCGCCCGGACCTACGGCGCCGCCGCTCCGGCAAATGTCGCAGGGCTGGATAATGATTATGACGGGGACGGCATATCGGACCTGGCGCTGTACCACGAGGAAACCGGCGGATGGTATATCTTCTCTCTTCAGAACGGCGTTATCGCCTGGGACCTCACCTTCGGCGGACCCGGCTTCATTCCCATAACCGGCGATTACGACGGGGACGGGACGGCGGATCTAACGGTCTATCACGAAGCTTCCGGACAATGGTACATCTGGTCCATCACCGACGGCCCGATCGCGTGGGGCGCGCAGTGGGGCGGCCCGGGTCTGACTCCCATAGCCGGGGATTATTCCGGAAACGGTGTAGCCGATCTCACGCTTTACGAAAAGAATGCCGGGTTCTGGTATTCGGTCAGCCTGAGCGGTCATCCGATAATCGTCGGCGAGAGTTTTGCCGGCAGCGGATTCACCGCCGTGCCCGGCGACTACGACGGGGACAACGTGGCCGATTGCGCGATGTACCACGACGCCTCCGGATACTGGTTCATCGCATCCCCGTTCGGCACGCCTATTATCCGGGGTGTCCAGTGGGGCGAGGCCGGCTACGAACCGGTGCCGGGCGACTATGACGGCGATGCCGTGTTCGACCTCGCGGTTTACTGCCGCTACACGGGCCTTTGGTATATATGGTCCGAGGCAACAAGCACGATCGTTGCATGGGGCTCGGCGTGGGGCGGGTCTGAATACATCCCCGTCTCAGGCGATTATGACGGGGACGGCAAGAGCGACCTGGCGGTGTACAACGAGACCACCGGAGCGTGGTACATCAGATCGCTCGATGGCACCAAGATCATGGCCGCGCCGTTGATGTTCGGAGGAACGGGCTTCGTTCCCGTGCAGAGCACCTGGTGAGAGGATTTTTGGTTTTTGATTTGTGATTTTTGATGTGAAGATCGAAGAGAGAGCGGGCAAATCAAGAATTCTGCTTAAGCCGGGAACGGTATGATGGAATCTCAAATCACCTTCTGGCAGGCGGCGGCGCTTGCGTTTATCCAGGGCGTAACTGAATTTGTACCCGTGAGCAGCTCCGGGCACCTCGTGCTCATAAGGAAATTTCTGGACTGGTCGGATGCCGGCGGACTGGCATTCGACACCGTCCTGCACGGCGGGAGCCTCGCTGCGTTGCTGGTCTATTTCCGGCGGGACTGCATCGCAATAATCAAGGCGCTTCTCTCCCCCGTCTTCCGCGTAGGCGCCGTGCCCCCGGGCTCGGATCCGGCCGCGCTGCGGCGTATCGCCTGGCTGATAGCTGTCGCGACGGTTCCTGCCGCCGCGGCCGGCGTGCTGCTCAAGCCGTTTCTGGAAAGCGGCGACGCCGTTCGCAATCTGCCTGTCACCGGCCTTTCCATGCTCGCCACAGCGGCTCTTTTCCTTACGGCCGAATCAAAGAAGGATACGGAGAACAACAGGCAAATGACTTTCCCGCAGGCCGTGCTCATCGGGTGCGCACAAGTGGTGGCGCTCCTGCCGGGCGCATCCCGCTCCGGATGGACCATGGGTGCGGGAATGCTGTGCGGGCAGGGCCGCGAGTCGTCCGTGCGTTTTTCGTTCCTCATGGCCATCCCGATCGTTGCCGGGGCGCTGCTTTTCCAGATCAAGGACATAGTCAACGCGGCAGAGATCGAGGTGGATCCGCTCGTGGTCGCGGCCGGCTTCGTCTTCAGCTTCGCGGTGAGCCTCGGCGCCATTCATTTCTGCATCAGCTATTTCAAGAAGCACACGCTCAAGCCGTTTGCCGTCTACCTGGCGGCAGCCGGTTTTGCCGCTCTCTTATTCTTCTTCTTGAAGGATTATGCGTTCTGCCGGGGTTGATCCGGCTTCTGGTTTTTACCGCCCTTCTGCGGCCTTTGCGGCTGAAGCAGCAGTATGAGGCGGTTTCCGAAGAGTCTGGGCGGAGAATCCGGCTGGCTGATATCTTCGCAATCCTTGACCAGTTTTTTTATGAGGCTGAATCCGAGATCGCGGTGCTCATTCTCCCTGCCCCTGAACATCAGGGACGTCTTCACGCGATGACCCTTTTCGAGGAACTCGCGTATCCGCGCCAGCTTGACCTGGTAATCATGGTCATCCACGTTCACGTGGAATTTGATTTCCTTGATCACCGTCGTAATCTGGTGCTTCCGGGCCAGCTTCTCCTTCCGGCTCTCTTCGTAGCGGAACTTCCCGAAGTTCATGATGCGGCAGACCGGCGGATTCTCATGGGGCGAAATCTCGACCAGATCCAGACCGCGATCAAGCGCATAGCGAAGCGCGTCGGACGTCTGCATGACTCCCAGCTGCTCCGAAGTCTCGGAAATGCACCGCACCTGGGGAACCCGGATCCTGTGATTCACTCTGATCAGCTTGCGAATAATATACCTCCGTTG
>JAGYMT010000187.1 GCA_018400335.1 Kiritimatiellia bacterium
GCTGGTTCCGGACCGTCCTGGACGTCGTCCATCACCACCATGCCGAGCCGGTCGCAGGCCGCGATAAATTCGGGCGACGGCGGGTTATGGCTCGTGCGGACCGCATTCGCGCCAATGCTCTTCATCAGCTCCACCTTCCGCTCCTCCGCGCGGTCGTGAACCGCGGCGCCCAGGCAGCCGTGGTCGTGATGCAGGTCAACGCCCTTCAGTTTCAGTCTGCGCCCGTTGAGAATAAAGCCCTCGTCCGGATCGAAGAGGAAGGTCCTTATCCCGAAACCGGTCGAAACCTCGTCCTTCGCCGCACCGGCGGCAATGCGGCTGACAGCCCGGTATAGAGCCGGCGAGTCCACGTCCCATAGAGATGGACGCTTCACCTCGAATCGCTGGACGAAGACGGTACTGCCCGAAGCCGGAATTCTCCTGTTGTCCGATGCCCGGCCGGACGTCTTGCCGTCGGGTCCGATGATGACGGTTTCGAGTCTGGTTTCCGCCGCGGCGGCGGATTCGTTCAGAACCTCGGTTCCGATTTCAACCATGGCTTTTGACTTCGCGACGTCGAATGTTCGAACAACAGTGCCCATGTGCGCGACGTGAACGGGATCGGTCACGGTGAGCCACACGTGGCGGTGGATGCCGGAGCCTGAATACCAGCGCGTGTTGGGGCGCCTGGAATTATCCACGCGCACTGCCAGCACATTGCGCCGGCTCCCGAATTCAAGGAACGGGGTCAGATCAAAGCGGAAGCCCGTATAACCGTAGTGATGAAGCCCGAGCCTATGCCCGTTAATCCACACGGTCGCGTTCATGTAGACGCCGTCGAATTCGATGGAAACGCATTTCCCTTCAAGGCTCGATGGGAGGGTGAAGGACTTTCGATACCAGCCGATGCCGCCGGGCAGGTAACCGCCGCGCGCGCCGCCCGGGTCCTTCTCACTGAAGGGCAGCTCAATGCTCCAGTCGTGGGGCAGGTTGAGGGCTAGCGGGTGCTCCTCCACATCTTGAAAGCCCGGATTGTTCCCGGCAAAAATCTTCCTGGCGCTGCGAACTATCTCGCCCGCGGCCGCCATCTCGGCCAGGGCCTTGCGCACGGTCCTCACGCTGACGTTGAGCATTAATGCGAGCTTGCGCTCCGAAGGCAGCCGAGTGCCCGGGGAACGGTCGGCCATCCAATCAAGAAGCGACAGCCGCGCATCCTGCGCCAGCGAGCCGCGCACCGCGCGAACGGGACGAGGAGCGGACTTTTCCCGCCTTCGTTCAGATTCAAGTCCATTTTCCTGCATTATCATTGTCCGCCTTTACTGTCGTCCAAGAGGGACTGGAATGCTGGAATAGTGGAAGAGTGGAGAGTTGGAATAATGGAATGGTGGAATGGTGGAATGCTGTGTGCCAGAGGCGCATGCAAGACCTCCTCGGACGCGAGCCCGCCGAAGGGTTGCCGTCCCGCCAATATTCCATAATTCCAACATTCCATCATTCCCTCATTCCAATTCTCCTATTTCCCGCCCTCACGCTTCACCGGCCTGCCGGTTATCACACCCTCCTCGCGGGCCTTTTCGATGATAGGCTTATCGTACGAACAGGGCGTCCAGAGCGGCCCGTAGATGGAGCCATCGCCCCAGCCGCAAATCTCCTTGAGTTTCTCGATCTTCCTGTAGATCAGCGAATACAGGTCACGGGCGGGCATTGTCGTTCCCGGCGCAACCCCGAGCTTTTCCAAGATCATCAGATCGCGCAGAGTGTTCTTGAAGTGCGCGTGACAGCACAGGTGCTCGCCGGGATGGTACACATTGCAGGAATCGCATACCATGCAGCAGCCCTCAGTTATCGTAACGGGAATGTCCGGCTCCTGCTCCATGCGCTTACGAAGTTCGATCAGGTTATCCTGCACCAGCGGCTCATCAATGTGCCGCGTGCAGAGAATGCAGAGAAGATGGTTCGGACGGATGAAAAGGCGGTCGGCCTTCTTCATGATAAAATCGGCCGACTTCTTTTTCGCCGCCGTCATCTCGCCGCTCGTCCTCGGCCGCACCATGGCCCAGATCCCCTTGCCCGCCATTTTCCCGCCCTGCAGCGTCTGTTCCTTTAAATCGCCGGTAGGCACGCCGGTGATCTTCTCATAATAGCCCCTGGTTGAATGGGGACACCGCGGCCAGGCCTTTGAAGACGCCGAGCCGGTCCTGCACAGCCCGTCCAGCGTGGGCTTGCGAGAGAAGAGAATTTTATAGATGTGATACGGCTGGAGGATCGAGTTCGGCGCGATCCCGAGCACGCGGCAGACCTCCATATCCAGCCGCCGCCACGCGAAATCCGAGCTGCGCCTGCTGAAATCCCGCGGCAGCTTCCCCTTCCTCTCTCCCCAGGCGTGTTCACGAATTTCTCCTTGACAGTTAATGGCGATCTGAACATCAATGGCCCACTCGCCGGCATTGAGGTGGCTAACGGCTCCGTTCATGTAGAAAACGACTTCACCATGGTTTCGGGCGAGTTTAATCTGTGGTCCCCGGAAAGTGCGTCCACCTCATTATGGGTCAGCGGCAATGTCACCATGTCCGCGGCAGCTGCTGCTCGTTGGTATGGATGTACCACCAATTTCTCGCACTTTTGCATCGGTGGAGACTTGGCCCTGGCCACCAGCAACAACCTGTATGTCTACAGCAGGATGACCGCACCCACTGTTCCGGGCGAGGGTGCGCTCGTGGCGATCGGCGGCGACATCATTCTGACTTCCAGCTCTTGGATTCGCCCGGCGTCACACGTTACCAACGGCGGATCGATCTTGTTTTCGCTTCAGAACCTAACGGGCGATTCCAGTTCGGGCTTCAATGCCAACGGCCTGGGCTTTGCCGGCGCCCCCACAACGCCGAATGAATACCAGCGGGGGTACGGTGAGGGTGGCGGTGCAGCCCAGTCGGGTGGCTCCACTAGCAGCGGCGGTGGATATGGCGGGCGTGGAGCCGGACCGATCAGCTATGGTGGGCTCACATACGGTTTATCGAATGCACCGACGATGCCCGGTAGCGGAGGCGGGGACCGGTGGGGGGTGGGCGCTCCTGGCGGTGGCTTGATCCGCCTGAATGTCAGTAACCGGGCTACCATCGGCGGCACGCTCACGGCCAACGGTTCGTCCACGGTCAGCGGCGGTTCCGGAGGAGGGATCTACCTGCAATGCTCTTCACTCTACGGCACAAATGCCGTGATCACGGCCAACGGCGGCGCCGGCCAGAACGCTACCTACGGCGCCGGCGGAGGTGGCGGCCGCATCGCGATCTGGTGCATGAAGAACAAGGCGGAAACCAATTCGTGGACGGTCACGGTAGACTATGGCGAACAGCCACTGCATACTACTGTCACGGACGACTCTGGAACTTATACAACCTCCGACCCGCCCTCGGCGAGGGTCTTGCGCAGCGCTTGCTGGTCAAGTTCGCCCGGCGCACGGCCTTCCCGCACGGCCATGGCGCAGGCAACGCCGGCCGCCTCCCCAATCTGGTTAAGGTTCACCATCACGCGCAGGGCGCTGAACGCTATCCTGTCCGCGCATATCATGCGTCCCGCGGCCACCAGGTTCGGCACGCGCGCCTGGAGCACAGCCCGGAACGGCACTTGATAGAACGTCGGATCCGCGGGGAGCGGCTCGCGCCACCTGCTCCATTTCGGCGGCAGACCGCGCTCAGCGAGAACGCACTCCCTTCCGTTCAGGTACCGAAAAGTTATGCCCGGCCCGTCGGAGTGGTGAATGTCAACCCGGTATGACCCGTTGGCTATGGCGTCGTCAAAACGCCGGCCCGACAGGACATCGTCGCCAGTGACACGGTACGCGGCCTTCATGCGGGGCGTCTCGCGTACGCCTATTTCCGCGGCGAGATCAACAAGCGCCGCGCCGGCGTTAGGCGGACCGTAACGGCGGACGATGTCGAGAATAGCGCGCGCCTGCCGTCTGCCCTCGATCTCGGCGCGCGTCAGCTGATCGGCATCTGTCGTATCGAGCTCAAAAACATGGCCGTCGGCGCGGAATTGCACGTCCGGCATGCCCGGAATAGGGCCCGCCCAGCCCCAGTCTTTGCGGAGACCGAATTCCGCGCCGTGCTCACGCAGTGCCGACTGGAGGTCGAAGCCGCGCAGGAAAGAGGCGCCCGCCAGCTTGAAACAGGAGGTCGGCGGCTGGAACGGGGGTTCCGCCTCGAACTCGACTCCAACGTGCCTCAACAGATGACCGTCCCCGCTGGCGTCAATGAACTGGCGCGCGCGGATCGCCTGCCGTCCACTCTTATTTTCTACGATCACCGCGTCCAGAATACCGGCCCTGACCACCGGGGCCGCGTAGAAGGTGTGCAGGTACGGGGCAATCCCGCTTTCAACGACCAGCTCGTCGAGCTCGATCTTAAGTTCCTCGGTGTTGAGCTGGAACGCGTTTGACGAGTCGCTGTTCTCGCGGACAGCGCCCCGCCTGTTCAGCCGCTCGATGACCTCGCGGGTGAGTCCGCCTATGATGGGTCTGCTGCCTTCCGTGTCGCACAGCGAGTGCCACACGTTCACCAGTCCGGCGGTCGCCACGCCGCCGAAGCAGTTCTGTTTTTCGATGACGGCCACGCTAAGTCCAAGCCGTGCCGCGCGAACGGCGGCGAATACGCCCGTGCAGCTTCCGCCGATGACGACGAGGTCGCACTCGCGGATTACGGGAATGTCGCGGCCCGGCTCAAGAATGGTCTTCATGCAACTCCTTTCACATCGGGCGCATGGGCGGTGTCAATTCCATTGCGCAACGTGTCAGGAATTCGCATTATGACTTGGTCCCCTGCCGCCTTGCGCGGCAGGAGCATGAGATTGGGGTGAA
>JAGYMT010000188.1 GCA_018400335.1 Kiritimatiellia bacterium
GATTAGGGGCTAGGGGCTAGGGATTAGGGACTGGGGATTAGGGGATAGGGGTTAGGCGCTAGGCGCTAGGGACTAGGGATTAGGGGCTAGGGGCTAGGGACTGGGACTAGGGGCTAGGGGTTAGGGACTAGGGACTAGGGGCTAGGGGCTAGGGACTAGGGGCTAGGGGTTAGGGACTAGGGACTAGGGACTAGGGACTAACTCCTAGTGCCTAGCACCTAACACCTGACTCCTAGCTCCTAGCACCTAACCCCTAATGCCTAGCACCTAACCCCTGACATAGCGGCAAATAGACTGGAGAGAGAATATGAAAAAAACAATGAACAAACATGAGCGAGGCGGCGGAGACGCCAGGACCGGCTTCACTCTTGTCGAGGTGCTGCTGGTGGTGGTCATCATCGGCATTCTCGTGGCCGTCGTGATGCCCAGGCTCTCTGGTCGCGGACGGGAGGCGGAGATATCGGCCGCGCGGGCGAGCATCGCCAACATAAGCCTGGCGCTGGACATGTACGAAATTGACAACGGCGCTTACCCGCCGAGCCTCCAGGCGCTGCTCACCAAGACCTCGGAGATCAACTGGCGCGGACCCTACCTGCGCACGGATGCGATTCCCGTTGACCCGTGGGGGCGGCAGTTCAATTACTGCGTGAAGGACAATGGGTTCGAGCTGAGATCGGCCGGCCCGAACGGAACAGCCGGCGATGCCGACGACGTGACGAATTGAGAAAAAAATGAAACAAACAAATGTGATCCGTTGGCGCTTATTGATCGGCACTATACGCCGTTTCATCTGGAGCGTGTTTCGCCCGGGTTATGTAAAAAGGCAGCTTGCTTCGCGTCAGGGCGAGTGCAGCCGGTGCGGGGTGTGCTGTCATCTGGCCTGGAAGTGCCGTTTCTACGAAATGAAGGAAAAGCTTCCATCCTGCGCGATCTACAACATATTCCGCTTTCCCAACTGCACGAAATTTCCGATTGACCATTACGACATTGCCGACAGGAACGCCGTGTCTCCGGACACGCGCTGCGGTTATTACTGGAAAGACTCCCGGGAGGACCGGGCGTCTCAAGGCTGAACGCCCGCGGCGGCATCCCGGACGAATCTATGAACACGGCTCGCGAAATAGTTCCCTTCATCAAGCGCTTTCGCCGGCGGGTGACCCTGGGCGTGATAGGCACGTGCGGATTCACGTTGCTCAGCGCGTTGCCGCCGTTGCTCATAAGGTCGCTCGTGGACAAGGTGATCGAGCCGAAGACCTGGCACCTGCTTCCCCTGATGGCGGGCTCCATTCTCATGGCCTACCTGCTTTCGGCCGCTGTGCGCTACGTCAGCTCCATGTCAATCGTGGGCACCACGCAGCGAATAGTCGCCATGCTTCGGCGGCACATGTACGATCACATTCTCCGGCTGGGCATGCGCTACCACGGAGAGAACACGGGCGGAATGGTGGTGAACAGGCTGATGTCCGATACCGGCCAGATTGAGCGTCTTGTCTCCGTGGAGACGCTGCATGTTCTGGCGGACGTGATAACATTCGCCTTCTCGCTGGTGGTCGCGTTCACGATTTCCGCCCAGCTTTCATACATTCTCTGCCTGATCCTGCTGCTCGACTTCGCGGCGGCTAAATTCTTTTCGCGCCGCATACGACGTGCCGGCGAATCATATCGCGGCCACATGGATGCGATTTCAGGACGACTGCAGGAGATTCTGGCCGGCGCAAAGCAGGTGCGGATTTACAACCGTGAGAGCTGGGAAACCGCGAATTTTCTGGAACGCTCCACTGAAAGTCTGAAAAAGTCGTTTTCGGCTTCATTGAATTCGCTTGGTCTCAGCATCACATGCACGGCCATCTCCGGATTCGGCTCAACGGCCATAATAGGGCTAGGCGCATTCATGGCGCTCAGGCATGAAATCACCCACGGTGACTTAATAGCATTCAACACCTATGTGTGGATGGCCGTCACGCCGGCCATCAACATGGCGACCATGGCCGGACAGTTGGCCGAAACGCTCGTTTCGGCGGAGCGGGTCGGCGCGGTCCTCGCGGAAGAGCCGTCGGTTCAGTCCGCCCCCGGAGCTCCGCGCATCGAGCGCGGCCCGGGCGGGGTGGAATTCCGCGACATATCATTCTCCTACTCGGAGGACACACCCCTGTTCCGCGGACTGAACCTGAAGATCGAGCCAGGCTCCGCGGTTGCGCTGGTGGGCTCCACGGGATGCGGCAAGACGACTCTCGTGTCGCTGCTGATGCGGCAATGGGACCTGGTGGACGGCTCGATCCTGATTGACGGTGTTGACATCAAGTCCGTCGAGCTCGAGAGTCTGCGCCGCCTGTTCGGGGTTGTTCTCCAGCACCCGGTGTTGTTCGAGGGCAGCCTTGCCGAGAACATAGCCTACGGCGCCACTCATGCATCCCGCGCGGAAATCGAAGCCGCAGCGCGAACGGCAGAGATCCACAACCTTGCCGAAGCCTTGCCGGATGGCTATGACACGCTCCTTGGCTCCAAGGGTGTGAGCCTTTCACTGGGCGAGAAGCAGAGGGTCAGCATCGCTCGCGCAATACTCAAGGATCCGGCCATCCTCATACTTGACGAGGCCACTTCCGCGCTCGACAGCGAGTCCGAGGCGCTTATCCAGAAGGCGCTGGCAAAGGCGCTCACCGGCCGCACCAGCATGGTGGTGGCCCACAGACTGTCCACAATAGTCGGGGCGGACAAGATCGTGACCATGAACCAGGGCCGCATAGTCGAAGCAGGCACGCACGAGGAATTGATGGCAATAGAAGACGGCTTGTACAGGAGTCTGTATATCAAGCTGCAGGGCAACGAGGAGTCGGAAGAAGAATGAAGCGTCGGCCTAGTCGAGTTGACCGTCTCGTGCAGGAACTGCACAAGGAACGGCAGAAAGAGGAAGGAACCCGCGGCGGGGGCAGCGTGCGGAAAGATCTGGCGCGCCTTGCCCGCGAATATTTCCGTCCGCACCTTAAAAGCATCCTGTTCAGTTACGTGGTGATCTGCCTGTGGGCAGTGATCCCATACGCCTTTTCGCTCACCTGGCGCTTCCTCTTCGATCACGTTCTGATGTTCGGTAAGGAGGCGACTCCGGATCTCCTTGCGGGCCGGATTCACCTGCTGTGGATTTACATCATGATGAATACCGGGGTGTGGACGCTCTGGTGCATATTCGCCTGGCTGTTCCACTGGGTATCCGTAAAGATGGGACTTCAACTGGTTTTCACCTTCAGAAAACAGCTGCATGAAAAGCTGCAATCCCTGCATATAGGTTTTTACGAACGAAACCCCACTGGCCGCCTGATGAGCCGGGTCATGGATGACGTGGAGGTGATACGCAATCTGCTGGTATCCTATCTTGTCACTTTCGTGGGCAGCGTCACAAAGATAGTCGCCGGCCTTGTCGTGGTCTTTTATCTTGACTGGCGGATGTCCACTCTCATCGTTATTGCCCTTCCCGCCTATGCGTGGACCTTCGCCGCGCTACGGCCGATGATAAGGAAAATCAACATTGCCATGCGGCATCTCAACTCTACGATGTACGCGCTCGCGACGGAGCGGATATCCGGCATCCAGGTCGTTACCGCGTTCGCCCGGGAGAAAGCCGAAGAGCTGTCATTTACAAAAATGGCCCACAACATCGTTCGTCTGAAACTGCGCGGTGTTTTGTACAACCAGCTTCTCAGCCTGGTTGCCGCGCTCGTGTCGGCAACCGCGACCGTCGGAATCATTTATTGGGGAACCCTCCGGATAAAGGCGGGACTGATATCACTGGGCGATATGCTGGCAATGATCAGCGCCGCGGGCGTGATGTTTGCGCCTGTGAACCAGCTCGTGACGTTCATGATACAGGTGCAGGCTTTCCTGGTGGTCATCCGCCGCGTTTTCAGGCTGATGGACGAGCCGGAGGATGTCGTTCCGGGCGCGGTGGTTCTGAGCGGCATAAAGGGCAAGGTGACGTTTGACCATGTCACCTTCTGCTATCCCGGCCAGCACGAGCCTTCCCTGAAGGATTTCGCGCTCAAGGTGAAACCCGGTGAAAGAATCGCCATCATGGGGCCGTCGGGCGCGGGCAAGAGCACGGTTCTTCACCTTCTCATGCGGTTCTACGATCCGCGGGAGGGCGAGGTGCGGGTCGGCGGCGTTAACCTGCGCGACGCGAACCCGGGCTCGGTGCGCAGGCACGTCTGCACGGTTCAGCAGGAGCCGACGATCTTCTCGGGAACGATCGCCGATAACATCGCCTACGGCGTGCTTGACGCGTCGCCATCCCAGATCATGAGGGCTGCACAGCAGGCGGAACTGCACGAGCTTATCATGTCGCTGCCCGCGAAATACGAAACCGAGGTTGGCGAAAACGGGGTGACGCTATCCGGCGGCCAGAAACAGAGGCTCGCGCTGGCGACCGCGCTGCTGACGAATCCCGAAATCCTGATGATGGACGATACCACCAGTGCGCTGGACGCTGAGACGGAGAAGCGGATCAGGGAGACTCTCGAAAAGGCGCTCAAGGGCCGAACCTCGATCATCATAACCCATCGTATAGCTACGGCACGCGGATGCGACCGCATAATCGTTCTGGATCACGGCCGCATTGTTCAGGATGGCGCGCATTCCGACCTTCTCGACCAGGAAGGGTTCTACCGGCTTTCCGCGACGCAACAGGGGTGGGTCCTCCCGCTGCGGGAGTGAGCCTAAAAGAGCAGTTGAACGGCGAAGGGATTACACTTACTCGCCACTCTTCGTCAGATACGCTGTCTTAACCGAACCGCTTACACGTCAGATCAGTTTCAAAACTATTTTTTGCCACAAAGATGCA
>JAGYMT010000189.1 GCA_018400335.1 Kiritimatiellia bacterium
GGCGGGATGTGACCTTGCTCGCCGCGCGGGATTTGTGCGGCCTGACGTTGCGGGCGCTGGGTGAGCGGGTGGGCGGGCTGGATTACGCCGCGGCGCATATGGCGACTCGCCGGGTGGAACGGAAAATGAATCGAAACACCCGGATGAAAAAGCATGTGGAAGGAATTAAGGGGACGCTGTGTAATGTTTAGACCTGACACTTAGACCACTTTCCGCAAGCCGAACGCAAACGGATCAAAGAGCACTTGCATGTTATCAAGGAAACTCAAAACAAACTTTGAAACGAGGGAAAGATGAAGGACTTCACATCCTCCCAGACCATTTCCGCTTCTCCCGCCGCGAAAGTCGGGGAGCACCTGTTTGGCGACCAGCGTCCGTTTGCGCAGTGCCATGCCTCCTCGCTGGTAGAATTGCCCGGTCATCGTTTCCTTGTTGCCTACTTCGGCGGCACGCACGAGGGTCACCGTGATGTCGGAATCTGGCTGAGCGAGGGTGAACCGGGCCATTGGCAGGCCCCGCGCCTGACGGCCAGGATCAATAACCAGCCGCACTGGAATCCGGTGCTCTTCCGCTCTCCGACCGGTCCGCTGCTGCTCTGGTTCAAGGTCGGACCCTCTCCCGGCGCATGGAGAAACTGGTGCATGCGCTCCGATGACAATGGCGCCACCTGGAGCACACCGGTGGAGTTGCATCCCGAGGATCGAGTGGCGCGCGGCCCGGTACGCTGCAAGCCCATCGTGCTGCACGACGGCACCGTGCTGGCCCCCAACTCGGACGAACGGATCGGTATCAACCGGTGGGTATGGCGTGCGTGCGTCGACCGCAGCGACGACGGCGGGTTCTCGTTCCAACCCGGTTCGCTGCTGTCTCTCGACACCGACAAAATCACCGGCCACGGCGTGATTCAACCCACCCTCTGGGAATCATCCCCCGGCCGCATCCACATGCTGTTGCGCAGCGCCTGCGGACGGGTCTGCCGCAGCGATTCGGATGACAACGGCCATACCTGGTCGCCGGTCGTGCCGACCGGGCTGCCCAACAACAACAAGGGCATTGATGTCGTCCGGCTTCCCGCGGGGCGTCTCGCCTTGATGTGCAACCCGGTTTCCCGGACGCCGGAGCATTCGGACAATCCCCAGACACCGCTTTCCATCCTGTTTTCCGATGACAACGGCGCTACCTGGCCGGAACGGGTTGACATCGAGATCGCTCCCGGACAATACATCTATCCGGCGCTCATTCTCTGCCGCGACGGACGTCTCGCCACCACCTATACCTGGAACCGCACCACCATCTCTTTCTGGTCGGAAGGGTAGTTCAATGACGATGCCTGAAACGATGCTATGGCAACGGGACGTCCCGATGCGCTACACCGCCGACGTAACAGTTTAGCCCATTTTACCGCGTCCGCCGTAGCCCGCGCCGCTCAACCGGGAGGAGGTTCCCGCGCCGCTCGGGCCGCACGCGCCCGCGTAGCCCTTTCCGTTGGCGTTGATCGTGCCCCCTTCGGCGAGCGTGAAGTTCGTGCAGACAATATATACCCGGTTGGACATGTCGGTGTCGTTGAACGGGCCAGGCAGGGTCAGGACGCCGCCGTCGTCTATCGTAACGGTATCGGCGCGGATGGCGGTGTTCCAGTTGCTGACCGTCAGCGTGGCGTTGGTAAGCAGAAGTTCGCTCAGCATCGCCGTCGCGTTGGTCAGCAGAACGGCCGCGCCTTCGTCAATGCGCACGGCATGGCCGTCGGCCGGTTGACCGACGGGTATCCAGTTCTGCGGATCAAACCAGTCGGTCCCGTCTCCGAGCCCCGACCAGATTAACCGGCCGCTGAACGGCGTCACCGACAAAACGCAGGCCGACGAGGTCGCCGTGTTGCCGGCCTCATTCACAATCGTCAGGGTCAGGGTGTAGTCGCCCGTTTTGGCGACCGTCACGTAAGGCTCATCCGGCGTCGCGTTCGTGTCCGGCCCGGAGACCAGGTTCACCCGCCAGCTATGGATTTCCATCGCTTCGCCGAGAGCCTCGCCGCCGGTCGAGCCATTGTCAACGTCTTCGGGCCGGATCTCCACGTGCGAACCGGGTATCAGTTCACTCGTTGCGTCGGCCAGGACAACCGCAACCGGCGTGTTCGTGGTGAAGACGATTGCGCCCTCGGAACGAAAGAGCGTCACGCTTGCCGCGCTGTTGGTGAACCAGGCGTAGAGCGCGACGTTCGTGTCGCCCGCGGGCTGCGTGAACACAACACGGTAGCCGGGGGCATCGTTTGTCGGAACCCAGGCGCCCAGCGACGATGCGACGCCCTCCTCCGTCACCTGGAAACGGTCGTACCCATCGGGAATCGTGAATTGGGCCAGTTCGACTTCGTTGGTATTCGTGAAGCGTTCGCTGCCGGTTTCGATGTCGGCCAGCGTGAATGCGGAAGCATAGGCGAAATCGGACGGACGCGCGGACAGTTCCAGGTCGCTGGTGGTCCAGGTTGCGTTGACCACCGTCCCGGTGCTTGCGTTGGCGGTTCCGTCGTACACCTCCGACCCGGAGCCTTCGTTCATGGGCCAGTACCCGAGCAGGCCGGTTTCCGCGCCGTTCAGGCGGCGGTTCATGAGCGCCTGGATTGCCGCCTGGCTGCGGGCGTGGTTCCAGACGCGCATGTCGCTGAGGTGCCCGTCAACGTCGGTTGTATTGGCGTAACCGCCGATCGTCACGGGGTCGCCGGCTCTATTTCCGAACGTATAGGGTTGCGTTCCCTGTAGTTCGCCGTCCAGGTAGAACGACATCGTCCCGCCGACCAAACTGAAGGCCAGATGATACCACCGACCGGTCTCGATCGCGGGCGACAATGGGACCAGCCGCCAGGTATTGCGCTTGCCGCCGGCGGCATAGAAGCCCTCGCACGCCACCATGTTAGCGCCGCCGGCGCCGACGCCGAACATGTAGGTGTAATAGCGCGTACCGGTCCGCGCGTTGCACTTGCTGTAGAAACAGCGTGTGATGCCGATGTTGTCGAACCGCACCCAGCCCTCGACCGTGAAGGGTCCTGAAAGAATCTGCAGCGCGGTGGGCGTGCCGACGGCCACGTAACTGGCGCTGCCCGTGAAATCCAGCACATTCTCCGCCGCGCTTGCGGCGCCCATGGGTAGAATCGCCGCCGCCGCCATGCAAAACATATTCTTCCATATGTGCGTCATTCAACCCCCTTCCCTGTCGTAAACGCCTGCATGAATACCGACCAGTGCGAGCAACACGCGACTTGTCCCCTACTGTTGACGTCATAATACGCCGCCAAGGCGGTTTCTGTCAACACGTTTTTTGCATCTCAGTTTTGACATCTGGTTCTTGGCGCGGACTGCAATTCGCATTACGGGGGCCGAGAGGTCGGTGTACGACTATGATCGCACGGCGAATCGTGGCCGGGAAATGTTGCCGGCAAGCCCGGGGGACATCGACGGCAGGAGGTTTTTCAGCGGAATCTATTTTCGCGGTCTGTTACCCCGATGATTCGCGATGATTCGGTTTCACAACTCGAAAAAGGCGCGTTGCACCACCTTGAGCTTCATTGATGCGAGGTTCCGAGGGGTGAACCAGCCATCCGTTTCCATACGCATAACCCCCTCATAGTAAGTAAATACCAGGTTGTTGTTGTGGAAAGATATGCTGTAATAACAAGTGCTGGGCACGGTGTCCGGCTCCAACAGCCCGAGTTCGCGCCAGGTGCAGGCATCATCATCGCTGACAGCCACGCATAACGGTCGGCGCCAGCTAAACTGCAACGCTCCGAGCGGCACCCGGTTACGGTTATTGTAAAGCATAACAAGCCGCTTTGAGCCTGGAAGGCGTTTAATGCTCTGCGGTCCGCACGGCATGGCAAACTCCGGGATCGCCTGATACTCATCACTCCAGGTTTCGCCGCCGTCGCCGGAGCAGGCGTGATACGCATAGCCGCCGTTTGTCCGGCACCACATGAACACCCGTCCGTCACTTAATTCAACCACTCCTGGTTCCTGGCAGACAATATTTTTTTCAGTGATATGGCGGATGGCTCCGGGATTTATCTGTTCAATAAATTTAGGAGGCATGACATTTTCCGGTTTTATACGGATCTCCGCGCCCAGCCACCAGGTTTCTCCGACATCATCGGAAATAACACATCCGTTGGTTGGATTTTCCCGTTTATCAATATCGGCGCCGTGGAAAGCGAACGGCACGAGCAACCGTCCGTTTTCAAGCTGCACCAGGCGATCATTGTTGACCACATAATAACCGGGGCGTTCAATCATCGGCACAGGCTCACTCCAGATGTCGGCATCAGCGCTGAACATGATCCAGGGACGGCAGTCAGCGCCGGACTTTTTCCGCATATATATGGCCGCCATGCGGCCGTCGCGTAGCCGCAGCAGACTTACTGACATAAGGTTTTGCACATCCGTCGGTGTGGGCACGAAAACCTTCGCATCACTCCAGGTGTGGCCGCCGTCAACAGAGCGTCGTTCCACAAGTGTTGCAGGAGAATGGTCTCCGGGGCCTTCGAACCTGCCGTAAACCAGAAACAGCGAGCCGTCATTGAGGATTTCGACAGATCCTTCACCTGAACGAAGGCCGTCGCTGCGATGATCTGCAAGATAAGCCTGATGCACAATGTACGGGGTGATATCTTTTTTCACGCTAAACCTCTCTTTGTATTGTATTCTTCAAGGGTAACCTCGCTTCGCCCTGAAGTAGAGCAAAGCTCACTTCGGGGCAGACCCGGTTGCCTTTCTGAAAAGAGTATTTTGCCACGAAGAGTCACAAAAATACACAAAAAAGGAAAATTAATGATAACGCCTTCAATC
>JAGYMT010000019.1 GCA_018400335.1 Kiritimatiellia bacterium
CTCCGTTTTCGCCGCGCGCGGACTCTACGGGATCATAGGACCCGTTCCCGCCTTTCTCGGGCTGGCGCTGGTCTCCGCCTGCTGCATGGCTCTTTCGGCGCTGTATAATAGTCAGGCCATCGCGCTCGGCGCGCTGCTCGGCGCATTCTTCGTGCCGCCCCTGACCGGAAGCGAAACGCAGAACGGGCTTTTCTTCCTGGGCTACATCGCGGTTCTGAACATCCCGGCGATAGGGCTTGGACTTAAACGACGCTGGCAGACGCTTTACACCGTAGCCGCCGCGCTCACGTGGGTCGCGTATTTCTGGTCCACGCTGGAAGAGATGGACGGCCTCGGCGACTATGACTGGCAGGCTCGGCTGGCATTCGCTCTGGTCTTCTTCGCGCAGTTCACCTCGCTCAGCATGATCAAGTTGTGGAAGGAAGAGGCGATCAGGCGTCCCCTGGATTTCGCCCGGCAGGCGGTCAACTCCGCACTGCTGCTCGCTGCCGTCTACATGAGCCTGAAGGGCGCAGAGCTGAACGACTGGATGGGCGGCGCGATGCTCGCCTGCGCCGCCGGTCACTTGTGCCTGTCCGCCGCCGCGCGAAAGCGGCTGCCGCGTTTCGCGAACGACGCTATGATCTACCTGCTCGGCGCGGCCACGTTCGCCGTCTTCGCCGTGCCCCTGCAGTTTGACGGGCCATGGGTGTCCGCGGCGTGGGCGGTGGAAGGGCTCCTCCTCGCGTGGTTCGCGGCGCGCATCGGGTCGCCGCTGTTGAGAATTATTGCGCTGGCGCTGACCGGCTTGGGCTGGTTCAAGGCGCTGCTGTTCGACGGAACGCTGTATGATGTGAAGCCCGCGCTGTTTCTTAACGGCCGCTTCGCCGCCGGTCTGGTCGCGGCTTTTTCCTTCCTCGTTCAAGGCCGGCTGGCGCGCGGCGCGGATGATTATGAGGCCGGGGCGGACCGGCCCGAAGCGATATGGCCGGAGATCATCGTGGCTATCGCCCTGTTCGGCTCGGCGATAGTCCTGGCCGCGGAGTGCTGGTTCATAATGGGATTCGAAAGCGCAATGGGCGCGGCAATGGGTACTTTCGGCATGACGGCGGCGGCTCTGTTCGCCCTGTGGAAGAGTGAGGAATCCGGGGAACGCGGAATCCTGCACGGCGCGGCATGGGCGCTTGCGCTTCTTACCGTTATCAAGATCATCACGATAGACAGGTGGGGCCTCTCGCGCGCGGCGGTGGACGATATTCCGGTGCTGGTCAACATGCCGGTCTTCTTCTTCCTCCTCTCCTGCGGGGCGATAACGCTGCTGGGCGGCGGTGGCCGCGGCGGGCAGTCGGCCGTTATGCACATCATCGCGCCGCTGGCCGCCATTATTACGGTGACGACGGAAATCGGACGGGCGGCGTGGCCGTGGCGCGAGGCGGCAATCACGATATTCTGGGCCTGCTCGGCCATGGCACTTGTGTGGTTCGGATTGCGGCTCGGGCGCAGGCATCTGCGGTGGTTTGGATTGATTGTCTTCGCAGCCGCGGCATTGAAGGCGTTGCTGGTGGATCTGAGCGGGTTGAGCGGAATGCCGCGCATCATCTCTTTTTTTGTGGCAGGCCTGCTCTTCCTGGTGCTGTCGTTCGTCTACCAGAAGCTGCTGAAACATGCCGCAGAACCGGGGAAGACGGAGGAGGAACAGGGCTCAGCCTGAATCCGGCAGTGCGGCGCTACGAGGACAAAGCTGAACGGCAAAGAATGATAGAACAGCCGCCACACCGGGACTTGCAGCAGAGGCTCGGAGGCGCAGAGATCGAGATGGATCAACCTTATCATCTTATTCATAAATAATTTACACCTCTGCGCCTCCGCGCCTCTGCGCGAGATAATTCCTGTTTTCCATGGGATGCTAGTGACTAAGCTATTAAACTTGCCATGCGGATGAAATAGTGCCAAATTCTGCTGTCGGATCTTTGAGAGGCTAAGGACCGTGCGGAAGCATAATAATGAAGATGAAGCTGTTATTCACCTTGTTGTTATCGGTGCTGTCGGCGGCGTCCGCCGCGGCGGCGCCCTCCGACTTTTCATGGCGGCAGGAAATCCTTGATCGCCCCGTGTCCGGCAGGATGGCGCGGGCGCAGGTGACGGCCGAAACGTGGGACGGCTGTGAATGGGCGCCGGAAAGGGACTTGCGCATTTACGACGCGAACGGCACGGAGTGGCCCTTCTTCATGTGGATCGAGCCGGGCGATGCGAAAGAAGTCGCCATTCCGGCGACGCGGATCAACGAGGTGGAGGTGCAGGGCATGCGTCAGTTCGAGCTGGAGCTGGGCGACGCGGCGGCGAAGGGGCACGACAAGATTCGCGTGGTCTTTGACGGCAAGGACTACATGAGGAGGACTGAGATATTCGGACGCGAAAGCGAGGCCGACGCCTGGGGCCTGCTCGGCGCCGGCTTTCTGGTCAGAATTCCGAAGGCGCCGCCGGTGAAGGAGGATATCGTCGCTTATTCGCGATCCACCTTCAAACACCTGATGGTGCGCGTCCACCCGGACCCGCGCAGGCCGGAAGAAATCGTGCCTTCGCCCGCCTCGGAAACCATGCCGGTCCGGTCTGAGGGCAGGCCGGAGCCGCGCGACGAGATAGCGCTGTCACCCTGCGACGGAAGCGGCGGGAAGGAAAAGCAGAAGGGCATTCAGTTGCTGGAATTCGATTCCGGCTTGGCCGTGCCGCTTCGCGAAATCGAGATCAGGGCGGACGGCGAGTATTCGAGGGACGTCCGGATCTACTGCAAGAGACATCAGACTAATGGCTGGCAATGGGCGGGCTCCGGCAGGATAAGCAGGATCGGGGATGCCGAGTTCGCGCGGATACCCGTTGACAGCGCACCGGCTGTCCGCTGGCGGGTTGACGTGGAGCAGCTCGACGACGCGCCGCTCGAAAACGTACGGGCGACAGGGCGCGCGGCGAGAACATGGCTCGTGTTCGAGGCGAAGTCGGCCGCCCCCGCGCACGTTTATTTCGGCGATAGCGAAGCGACAAGGCCAAGGTATGACATTTCGAGGCGCGTGAAGGATGCCGGAGCGGTCGGGGCCGTCAAGCTCGGTCCGCGCGAGCCGAACCCGGAGCAGCGGACAAGGCGGTCCGCACCGAAATGGCTCATTCCGGCGGGGATCGGCCTGGCCGCCGTGATAATGCTCCTCGTTATCGTGAACATGCTGCGTGACATGTCGGGAAAGAAAGCGGCGGCAAAGCCGACTTGATCGGTGCTGTGATTTCAGGAACCTCTACTGGAGTGCCAACTAATGGTCAGGGACTGGATATTTGAAAACGAAGATGCGGTTGCGGCCCGATTTCTGGCGGCCGGGCTGCCGGCAAAGGTGTTTGACATCCATGCGCATCTCTACCGCAAAGACACATTGTCCGTTGCGCGCGATAATCTGTTTGCGACTGGACCGGACGAGGTGACACCGGAGATATGGCGGGAACATATCGGACGCCAGATAGGGAGCGACCGGCCGGCGGGCGCGCTTTTCATACCCGTCCCGTTTGCGGCGCGGGAACAGATTCCAGCCATCAATGCCTGGATGATGAAGGCGACCGGCGGACTTGCCGAGGCCAAGGCCCTCGCGCTTGTGGCGCCGGACATGACGACCGCGGACGTGGCGCCCCTGCTCAAGCACGGGTGCTTCGCCGGGTTCAAGCCCTATCACACCTACAGCCTCACGCATCCGACTTTCGAGGCGCTCCCGAGCGACTACATTCCGGAGTGGATGTGGCCCCTTGCGCACGAACATGGACTGGTCATCACTTTGCACCTGGTGCGGGGCGGTGCGATGGCCGATCCCGGCAACCTGCGCTACCTGCGGGAGCGTTGCGAACGGTTTCCCGGCGCGCGCCTGATCCTGGCGCACTGCGGACGGTCGTTCCATGCGCCCAACGCGACGGCCGGTATCGCCAGCCTGAGCTATCTGCCAAATGTTTGGTTCGATACCGCCGCGATCTGCGAGGCTGAGCCGATCCGTGTTCTATTGGAGGCCTGCGGTCCGCGCCGCCTGTTGTGGGGCAGCGATTTCCCCGTATCCGAACAACGAGGGCGGTGCGTGACTGCCGGCGACGGCTTCTTCTGGCTGACCCCCGCTCATCTTAACGCGGCTCAACCGGAATGCCGACTGCTGCCAGTCGGCCTGGAGAGCCTGCGGGCGCTCCGGGAAGCCGCAAGGGAGTTCGGCCTCAACGCGGATGATCTCCAGGACGTGTTCGCCGAAAATGCCCGGCGCCTGCTGGGGTTGGCGCCCGAAACCCTTACTTGCACCCAGGCCCTTTATGGCCATGCCAGACAGCGCATGCCCGGCGGCACCCAGTTGCTGAGCAAGCGCCCGGAAATGCTGGCTCCGGATCAATGGCCGGCCTATTTCCGCGAAGCACGCGGGTGTGAGACCTGGGATCTCGACGGGCGGCGCTATTTTGATTTATCCACCAACGGCATCGGTTCCTGCCTGCTCGGTTTCCGCGATCCCGACGTGACCCGCGCTGTGAAAAGGCGAATCAGTCTCGGCAGCATGTGCACGCTGAACCCGCCGGAGGAGGTGGAATTGGCTGATCTGCTGTGCGAGATTCATCCATGGGCTGAACAGGTGCGCTTCGCCCGCTGCGGCGGGGAAGCCTGCGCCGTGGCGGTGCGCATTGCCCGCGCCACGACCGACCGTTCTCTCGTTGCAATATGCGGCTACAACGGCTGGCAGGATTGGTATCTGGCGGCAAACCTTGGCGAAAGCGACTCGCTGCGCGGCCACCTGTTGCCCGGCTTGAGCCCCTTGGGTGTGCCCAGCGAGCTGCGCGGCACGGCCGCCACCTTCGCGTTCAATGACCGCGCCGCGTTCCAGGAACTGCTCGACAAACACGGCAGCAGGCTCGCCGCGGTAATTATGGAGCCGTGCCGATCGCAGGATCCGGCTCCCGGTTTTCTCGAGTTCGTCCGTGACGGCGCCCACCGGGTCGGCGCGTTGCTGATTATTGACGAAATCACCATTGGCTGGCGCCTGCATTTTGGTGGCGCGCATCTCAAGTTCGGAGTTTTTCCTGATCTGGCGGTCTTCGCGAAAGCCATTGGCAACGGCCATCCCATGGCCGCCATAATCGGAACCCGCGCCGCCATGGCCGGCGCCCACGGGTCTTTTATCAGCAGCACCTACTGGACGGAGAGCATCGGCCCGGTCGCGGCCCTGGCGACTATACGGAAGATGCAGGCCGTAAATGTGCCGGCCCACATTACCCGTGTCGGCGCCCGCGTGCAGAGGCAATGGGCGGAGAGCGGTCGCCGCCTTGGCTTACCCATACACGTCGGCGGTTATCCCTGCCTGGCTCACTTCCGATTCGACCACGAGAAGGCGGATATATTGCGCACTCTCTATACCCAGTATATGCTTGCTCGCGGGTTCCTGGCCGGAACCGGGCTCTACCCAACTCTGGCCCATACCGATGCCATCGCGGAGCGATATTGCGAAGCCATTGACATGGTGTTCAAAGACATTGCCGATATCCTGGCAGATGGAGGCGATATCTCCAAAAACCTCCGCGGCCCCGTCGCGCACAGCGGTTTCCGGCGGTTGGCGGATTGAGCGGGAGAAGAAACGTGAAGCGTAATACGCAAGGAGAAAACAGATATGATCATTGACAACATCAAAAACGCCTCAAGCTATCACGGGATCGGCACGGGGATTCAGACGGCCCTTGAGTACCTGGCGAAGACGGACTTTGCGGAGACGGCGCCGGGTCGTTACGATATTAGTGGCGACAAAGTATATGTGTTGGTACAGCAGTATGAGACCAAGCCCCGGGAAAAAGGCGTGTGGGAAGCGCATCGGCGCTATATTGACGTCCAATACGTGGCGAAGGGTATGGAGAACATGGGGTATGCTCCCGTAGACAACCTGACGGTGACCCAGACGTATTCAGCGGAGAATGATTGCGCGCTGTTTACCGGAAAAGGGGACTTCTTGACGGCGCGCGCCGGAATGTTTATCGTTTTCTTCCCTACAGACGCCCACATGCCCTGCCTGGCAAGCGAAGCGCCCATGCCAGTGCGCAAGGTCGTGGTCAAGGTGGCGGTGGCATAGCTTCGTTCCTGATCTTTACCTTGATCAATAAAGATTCATCACGATAATATTGAATGGCGCGATATCCGTGTCGCCGGGGCTTCCCCGGAAGAAACAATTTGGAAGGTGAAGGGGAATGATGACCGGGACAAGGGATTTCGATTTCGCGTTCAACCACGACGGGTTCGGAATGCTGGCCGAACTGGCCGGAACCGAAATGACGGAAGATGACGCTTCGCGCGTGCTGGTTGACCCGCTCCGCGATTCCTGCGTCACCGTTATTGACTGGAGCATCCTCACTACCGGCCAGCATAATTGCCGGACGAGGCATGGCAGGGGATTTGTCGGCGACGGGCAGGGCCGGGAGATAGACGAACTTGTCGGCAGGGTGGTCTCTCACTACAACGCGCAGCCGCGCGATCTCCTGGATGTCGTGCTGAGACGCGGGCACGCGGCGGGACTCCGCGTTTTCGGCAACATCAGACTCAACCACGGCGCTCTCAATACGGACAGGCTTCTCTCTTGCCCTGGACGGAACGCAGGCGGAAAAAAAGATTTTAGGGATCCTGCATTCCACGCTTACCTCTGCGAGCTGGTCGAAGATCTGCTGGCAAAGGGTGTTGACGGCATCAGCCTGGATTTCGAGCGCAAGGCTCCGTTCTTTCCCGACGGGACAGCGCTTAATGAACGCATGGCGGCATGCTCCGCTTTCCTCAGGCGCGTACGAGCCATGACGGCTAAGCCGGTTATCGCGCGTGTTTGCCACGATGCGGGCAAGGGTATCGTCCAGGGTCAGGATCCCGAGCGGTGGATGGCCGAGGGGCTGGTCGACGTGGTCGTGCCGGCAACGCATAACCATGAGCCGGATTCGCTGGACTGGTCCTTCGACCGCTTTCTTGAGGCGGCGCGCGGGTCGCCGCGGCCGTGCAGGGTGTGGCCGCAGATCTGGCCTACGCCCGTCGCGTGGAAGGAGAGGGATACACTCCTGCACAGCGATGATGCGATATTGAAGAGGATAGAAGAGATTAAGAGACGCGGTGCGCACGGCGTGTACTTCTTCAACTTCTGCTGCTTCGGCAGCCGTTCGCCGTTCTTCAGCCTGTTCAGGACCTTGCCGGCCCGTAAGAGCTCATGTGCATAGGAGCTGATGAGAAATCAGCCCGGAAAGAGCAGGTCGATGAACAGGATGAATATCTTCCCGGAACACTCTACCCGCGAAGCTCACGCAGGCGCTCGGCTATTGCCGCCGCGCTCGATGCGTCCTTCGCCTGCACTTCGAACACCACGCGCGCCTCTTCCGGAAACTGCGAGGGCCAGGTTTCCGGTTCGCCTTGGGGTTGCCAACCGATGGGCATTTGGGCGAGCGATTGCGCGGCATAGAAACTCAGTGAGTCAAACACGTACTCGCGCGGATCGCTAGTGGGCGGCACGTTGTGGTTGATGACCTTCAGGCCGGGCAGCGCCCTGAAATTACCCCACTGGTGCCGCGCGTCGGCGCAGCAGTGTACGCCGAGTCCGCCGAAATGCCTGGAAATTGCGACCAGCTCGTCGGTGAAGAACTCGCGGAACATATCCTCGCTGACCGCTCCCACCTCGTCCACCGACATCGTGATCCCGCCGTGCATGACGTAGTCCGGATAGTGCGCCACGAAAGTGGTGCCGTAGCGGCGGAACCACTCATCGAGAAACGCGGTGAGCAGGTTCCGGACCTTTTTCGCCAGCGCCTTGACGGAATCGGGGCTCTCGACCATGGCGCAGAAGAGATCGGACTTATCCCAGATCAGAGCCACTATGTCCATCGGGCTCTGGATATCCACCGGCTTCATGATCGCCGAGGGCCCCCCGCGCCGGCGCAGTTCGTCGGCTATATCGAAAAGAGGCGCCAGAGAGGACACGCTGATCTCCGGTATCTCCAGAGCATCCGCCTCCGCCGCGCCGTTAACGAATGGTATTGCAAAGGGAAGGTTGTCGGCGGGGCGATGCACCTCGCATCCGAATGCCTCGGCGAATATCTCGGTTCCTGTTATGTTGCTGATGAAGGGAATCCTGTCGTCGTCCACCAGCGCCGCCTTCTTGAGCATCAACTGATATTCAGCCCAGCGTCTTGCGATGCGCTCCTTCTCCAGCCCGGGCCAGAGCGGGGGCATCGGCGGAAGGCGCTTTTCGTCGTCGGGCAATGGGAAGTTGACGTGGAACATGAACTTGCCGGAACGCTTCTCAACGAACGAATGCCAGTCGGCAAGCCTTGCTTCAATGGAACGAATATTGTCTTTCATAATAGGACTCTTTCTGAATCGTTGCGGGTTGCAGATAAGGGTTCAGGGTTCGGAATCTACGCGTCTTCCGGACCGCTGATCAGCCCGGCGATTGCTCCGAACACGTCCAACTGCTGGCCGGTTCCTACCAGGTCGCTCTCCGGAAGAGCCGGAGCGATATCATACATATTGAGCCGCGTTATGCAATGCTCCACGTGAAAACTGAAAGTATCACGATC
Source organism: Kiritimatiellia bacterium (assembly GCA_018400335.1). Next base: position 8,569 of record JAGYMT010000019.1, read on the forward strand.
GAACATCTGATCAACTCTCTTTCCGTTTCTTCAGTCAGTCGTGCATGTTATCCGGTGATCTCATCCACGAAAAGCCTTTTTTCTTGAAATGTTATTCAGTAGTTTCGAATTGCCATGCGAATAGCAACTGCTAAACTGCATCCGACCATTGGAGATGTAATGAAAAGAAAACCGAACTTGGTAATATTCGTGCCCGACTCCTACAGGGGCGACGTGCTTAGCCACCAGGGCAACGCGGGCGCGCTCACGCCCGCGCTCGACAGTCTGGTCTCGCGCGGGGGCGTGTCGTATTCAAATGCGTTTGCCCAGAATCCCGTATGCACGCCGAGCCGATGTTCGTTCATGACCGGCTGGTATCCGCATGTGCACGGGCACCGCTCGATGAGAAACCTGCTGAAGCCGTGGGAGCCGAACCTCATGGGCGTGCTGCGCGAGAACGGCTACCACGCCTGGTGGGGCGGAAAAAACGATCTCCTGAAGGTAGACGGACCGCAAGGTTATCTCAGCTATTGTGACGAGAAATTCACCGGCGCCGGACAATACGACGAGTTCATGACCCACTTCCTCCCCGCAGCGCTTGCGTCCGACGACCCGCGCAGGGGCGCTTACTATGGCGGGGTGTTGACCAAGGACGGGCAGGGCAAGCCGGTCAGGGATCAGGATGAAGTATGGGTCCGTGGCGCCGTTGATTTCTTCGGCAATAGGCCGGAAAACCAGCCCTTTTTCTGTTACTTGCCGCTGGGCAAGCCGCATCCCGCGTACTTTGCTGAAGAGGGCTATTACAACGCAATTGACCCGGCCAAGCTTCCGCCGCGGATTCCGACACCGCCCGCGGAGGCAAACCTGCCGCCGGTCCTTGACGCGCTGAGAAAGGAATACCGTGCATCGGGGATCAGCGAGGAAACCTGGCGCGACGTAAAGAGGATCTACTATGCCATGTGCGCCAAGGTGGACGCCCTTTTCGGAATGGTGGTCGAGGGGCTGATCGAGCAGGGCATTTACGACGACACGCTGATCGTGTTCATGTCGGACCACGGCGACTTTACGGGCGACTATTCGCTGCCGGAGAAGACGCACAGCACTCTCCAGGATTGCCTGTTGCGCGTTCCCCTAATCATCAAGCCGCCGGCGGGAACGCCGGTTCAGGCCGGCAACCGTTCGCACCTCACCGAGCTTGTTGACGTGCCCGCCACGATCTACGATCTTCTTGATATCAACCCCGGCTACGACTGCCAGGGCATTTCGTTGAGATCATCCATCGCGGGGGACGAGACCGCCATCCACGATGCGGTTTTCGCCGAGGTCGGATCGAGGAAAGGCGAGACGGCCTTCTTCAATACGGAAGTCAACAAGATGCCCGCGGAGAGCTTCTACGGCATGCAGTCGCGCGCGGCGCGTCCTTTCGCGGCTGCCGGCACGCACGCCGTGACCTGCCGGACCCTGCGCCACAAGTACGTCCGCCGGCATTACACGAAACATCACGAGCTGTTCGATCTTGAAAAGGATCCTGGTGAAACGCTCAATCTCAGCGGGGACCCGCGTTACGCCGATGTCGAAAGGGCGATGGAAACGCGTCTGCTCGATTTCTTTATGGACACGGGCGATGTCCTGCCTTTCACGCAGGACAACAGGCAGTAATGATTCACGACAGCACATTCTACGAGATAGCGGCCATCCTGCTGCTGGCGACCGTGTGCGGGATGCTGGGCCAGAAACTGCGCCAGCCGCTGCTCATCATGTTCCTGGTGGCGGGTGTGGTGGCGGGGCCCGCGGGGCTCGGGATCATAGGGAGCTATGAACAGATAGAGCTGCTTGCCCACATGGGGATAGCGCTGCTGCTGTTCATCGTGGGGCTGAAGCTCGACCTGAATCTCATCCGCGCCACGGGCCCGGTTGCGCTCGCGACCGGGCTGGGCCAGATCATCTTCACGTCCGCATTCGGTCTGCTCATAGCCCTCGCGCTCGGCATGAGTTTCGTCCACGCGGTCTACGTGGCGGTGGCGCTCACTTTCTCCAGCACCATCATCATCGTGAAACTGCTCTCAGACAAGAAGGAGATAGACTCGCTGCACGGGCAGATTGCCGTCGGTTTTTTGATCGTCCAGGATATAGCCGCGATCCTGGCGCTCGTCGCGCTGACCACGCTCGGCGACGCGAAGGCCGGGGACCATCCGCTTCTTTTGTCGCTGGTGATAGCCGCCAAGGGGCTCGGCCTGCTCGGCGCCGTCGCGCTGCTGATGAAGTATGTCCTGCCGCTCCTCACGCGGTTGCTCGCTCATTCGATTGAGCTGCTTATCATCTTCGCCATTGCGTGGGCCGTATCGCTTGGCGCGGTCAGCGAGATGCTGGGGTTCAGCAAGGAAGTCGGCGCGTTCCTTGCCGGGGTATCTCTCGCCTCAACTGACTACCGCGACGCGATAGGCGCGCGGCTCACAACCCTGCGCGATTTCCTGCTGCTTTTCTTCTTCATTGATCTCGGCGCCCGCCTGCAATGGACATCCGTGGCGCCGCAGTTCGGGTCGGCCATGCTGCTTTCCCTCTTCGTTCTCATAGGCAATCCCCTCATCGTGCTGGCGATAATGGGGTTCATGGGCTACAGGCGCCGCACGGGGTTCCTCGCGGGCCTGACCGTGGCGCAGATAAGCGAGTTCTCGCTCATCCTGGCCGCGCTCGGTCTGGGCCTCGGCCACATAACGGACGAGATAATGGGGCTGATCACCCTTGTCGGGGTGGTTACCATTCTGGCCTCAACTTACATGATCCTTTATTCGGAACAGTTGTACAAATTTCTGTCGCGTCCGCTGAAGGTATTCGAGCGCCGCAACCCGTATCGCGAAGCGGCAAGCGACGCGATCAGGGAATCCCCGTTCGTGGACGTGATCCTCCTCGGGCTCGGAAACTACGGGGGCGGACTGGCGGAATATCTCCTGCGCCGGAACAAGACGATCATAGGCGTGGATTTTGATCCGGGCATCCTGGAGCGCTGGCGCGCTCGGGGCGTCTACGTGCTGTACGGCGACATGGCCGACCCGGAGATACACAAGCAGTTGCCGCTTGCCAAGGCTCGCTGGGTGGTGAGCTCCATCCGTTCCGAGAAGCTGAATCTCGCGCTCGTGCGCCGCCTCAGGCACCTGGGCTACAAGGGTAAGGTGGCGCTCACCGCCGTGCGACAGAGGGAGGCCGAAAAATTCGAGAAGGCGGGCGCCCAACTAGTGTTCAGGCCGTTCACCGACGCGGCCGAACAGGCGACCGACGCTCTCGCATACGCCATGGATTTCATGCCGGAGGATGTGAACTGGCCCATTGCCTTTCGCGAGGTGAGGGTGCGGTCCGACGCCGCCGTTGCCGGTCTGAACATCAGGGATATCCCGCTGAGGGCGGCAACGGGCGCCTCGATACTCGCTGTCAGCCGCGCGGGACACGTTCATTACGAACCGGGCCCCGATTTCCGAATCTATCCGGAGGATCGGCTGATAATCATGGGCGCGCCCGAGGAGCTGCACGACGCCGAAGAGGCGCTGAACCAGATTGCCGCCAGGGATGGCGTGGAATCGGGCGACAGGTTTGAACTTGCCGAAATCCGGCTGGCGGAGGATTCAAAGCTTGCCGGAAGCAACCTCGCAGATACAGGCTTCCGTCAGGCTCATAGGGTGACGGTGGTCGGGATACGCAGGGGCGATGAACAGATAACCAAGGTTCGTCCCGCCGAGCCGCTGCTGGCCGGGGATGCGCTGATAGTCGTTGGAACAGTCAATGCCGTGGAGGAGTTGAAAGGAAGGGAGCCGCTTTGAGGGCCGCACAGGCTGTGCAGCCCTACCAGGAATTC
>JAGYMT010000190.1 GCA_018400335.1 Kiritimatiellia bacterium
CCTTTTCACCCCAATCTCATGCTCCTGCCGCACCCGCCGTCGTACGCGAGGCGGCAGGGGACCAAGTCATAATGCGAATTCCTGGGGTTGAGGTGAATCAGCAGAGATTCTCAACTTCTGAAAAATAATGAATTTAGTATTGACAGGGATTCCGATTAGGGTAATATTGAACAAGATAAATGGTCTGCATTTTTTAGACATACGTTGTCTGTGATGTTATGGAGGAACCAATGAAAGACAAACGCGATAAAATTCTCAGTGCGGCTATTACAGCTACCCTTTGTGCCGGGACCCTGCTGGCCGGAGATGGAACCGGCGAGGCCGGGTTTGTTCCGCCGCCTCGCGATCGTCAACCGCCTCCCGCGCCTCCGCGGAGCACGTCTTCAGCTGAAACCCTGCTTGGCTGCTGTTGCTGTCCCGTTGCGCCGGTTGCCCGAACGGAGGTCAAGAAGCCGCCGATGCCGCCGGTCCTTGTGACTAAGATCCGTGATGAACGGATGGCCGATTTCTGACGGATGACGGGTGCCTTGATCAATTTTGACCGTATTCCGGATGAGTTGGCCGCGATGTGAGCCATATCGGCCAATCGGTGCGAGCATCCTTCTTCGGGTTTTTGATGTGACTGGATGAAAAATCTCAATCTGTCCAAGACTATCGTGAGAAACAGCGTCTGTGCGTTATTAACGCGGGCTTTCTGTTTTATACTGTTCAGTTTCTTCCTTCCGGCGACAGCCTTGTCATCCGACTGGCATGTTGACGAAGCGCCAATCCGCTTTGAGTTGAGATTGGTCGAGCCTCCCACGCATCCCGGAGCGGGTTATTTTGTACAGCTGCCGGATGGCGGCATTCTTCCAGGTCCGTCTCCTGTCACGCGTGTTGTGTCCGGTGACGGTCGTGCCTTGGAGAGCGCCGTGCTCTGGCATAATCCTGATGGCGGAATGGCAATGGTTTTTTCGGACAGCGGGTTGTCCGGGGAAACGGTCTTCGTGTATATCCTTGGAGCGTCGGAATGCAATCTATGGCAGCCGAAGAGCGGGATCAAACCAAGCTCTATTCTCGCTTCCGCGCCCGGATCAGCGAACATGTCCGACGCGCAGAAGCTGGCTAACCTTGGCCGCGTGGGGAGACACGTGAGATACTGGAATCGTGTGGGCGGCAAGCGGGCGCCCTTCTGCATAGAGGGAGACCATGCCGGGCGCAGGCGTCCCGGCGCATTCTACCTGCTCGCGCATGTCGTTTCGGATGATCCCGGCAGGACATGGATCGCCCCGTTCACCCAGCTCGGTGAGACCCGGTTGCGTGTTAACGGTGCGGGAATAGTGCCGGAACGCCGCATTGATAAATGGGGCGGAACGGGACAATGGGTGGAAATCGGCGACGGCCTGAATCGCGTGGAGGTGCTGCAGACAGCTCCCGGTTCCGGTGATTATTCCGATCCCAGGGGGGCCTTGATGTTCCTTACTTGGAGAACGCCCCACGCCGGCATGCATGAACTCGGGGGAGTCCGTTCCGAAGCGGTTCCGATGACGGGCACATCGCGAATGGAGACGCGGGTTCTGCGGAAGGACGAGATCGCCCGTTCCGGCGGCGCGATTGTTGCGTCGGTTCGATCGAAAACCGGGGACCCAGTTGCCCTTATCGGGGTTTCGTCCGAACACGTGTTCTGGGTGGGCGACGAAATGCCGCTTCTGCTTTATCGGTTCAGCGCCGTTCAGTCCGGCAATCCCGAGGGGACCGGCTATGAATGGGGGTTTGCTGATGGTGCGCGGGTGTCCGGCGACACGGTGCACTGGCTTCTGCCCGGCCTGATGGAGAGCAGGATACAGCTTTCGGCGGCTGCGGATTCCGCCAAGTCACAGATCGTTCTTTACCAATACGCATTCTCCCATGCCTCGACCAGTCTGAACAATCCCGACCATCGAAGGGCATATAGAGCCGCCATTCTCCAGATGCTTCAGGCTTATTCCGAGACCCCGGACGTCATAGCCAAGTGGGACGCGGCCTACTGGAACAACCTGATGCGCACTCTCGACTTCGGCAGTGGTTACGAGATCCTTTTGCTGCTATTTGACAAATATTACTCATCTTTGACAGCGCGGCTTTCCTCGGTTCAGATAACAACGCTTCAGGAGATGTTCGTGGATGCGGCTTCCGCCTCCGATCCGCAAGTTGCCCTGAAATGGCTGAAGAAATTCCGCGATGAATCCGAGGATGAGAATAGAAAAAAACACCTTCTTGTTAGAGATGCCGAGATTCACGCCTATTATCTGGAGGATTACGCGGCGGCTAAACGACTGCTCGCGCCTCTGGCAAGGAACACCGACTCCATAGGCCAGCTTGCGAGAATACGTTTCGGGGATATCGCGTTCATGGAGAAGGATCTGAACCTTGCCACGCGCTCTTACGCGAACGTTCAGAGCCTTGTCAGGCACGATCGCAAGATGTCCGGCGACATTTATGACGGCCTTGCGGAAGGGGTGTCCAAGGCGCCGGTCGAGCCCCGTGCGGGGCCGATGACGACCGCTGAACGACTCAAGGCCGACAGGGAAAAATTCATGGAGGCGGCCCGGCGGCAGAGAGAGAAATTCAGAGAGACGGCTGGCAGCGCCGGTTCTGCCTCGTCCCGTCCCGCGGCCTTGTGGAAAGTCAGCTCCCTGCTTGATGCCTCGGCTTCCGAGAATGTCAGACAGCTGATTACCGACAAGTATTGGCTTGAAGCCCGGCAGTCGCTTGACGTGTGGGAGCGGGAGCTTCCGCTCAGCAAGATAGCCGGAGATTATGTTCTCCAGGAGTCCCGGCTATATTACGATACGGGTAATCCCCGCCGCGCATACCCCATGCTTAGGGCATACTGCGACCAGGTTGACGCTTCCAGTTACCTTCCGGAAGCCGCAAAACTTCTCATTGCCTGCATGAAGGACTTGCAATTTCCGGATGAGGAAATAAGCTCTTATGCAAAAAAACTGGGTGAGCGGCTCGAATTTCATCCTGTTGCCAGGGACATAGAGGCGTTGCTCGAAGGGGATGGTAGACCTGAAGTGAGGGAAACAATTTTCATGTCTGATGAGGATGTTGAGAGCTTGAAATCTCTTTTCGGGGTGGATGAAGAATGAATGCGGGCGGGTACTTTCTATCGTTTTGTTTGCTGGGTTGTCTGGCGATGCCGGCTGTTGCCCAGAAGTTCCAAGGGAGCGGGAAAGCGGAGAAACGGGACCGCCTTTATACTGTTCCCGATCCGGAGGCCCGTGGCGGCATAGAGGGCCGGGTGTCGGATCCGTCCAAGCCGATAGAAAAGGTGCTGGCTCTTCCCTACGATTACCCTGCGCGAGTCTACGAGGGGCAGGTAGGGGACGACGGACGCTCCTTCCGCTTTTCCGGCCTTCCCATGGACAGATACGGTCTGATTGTGATATACGATGACGCCATGTATGAGGGGCTGACGCTGAGCCTTGATGACACTACCCTCACCGCCGACGATCGCAAAGCCATTAACGACGTCATCCAGCGCTCCGAGGCTTTCTTCAGTCACAAAATCATACATCGTCTTGAAGGCATTACAGGCAGGGGCGGTGATGCACGGGCGATTTGCACATTCTACAGGGATACCCCGGCAGAGGCCTATATGTTTGAGATCAGGGTGGGGTACAGGCGCACCTTCAAGCTGATAGTGCTTAAACAGGTGGGACCGGGCTGGCAGATCGCGCGAGCCCGCGACCTGCACCCGATATGGATCACGCCGGACAAACAGACTGTCAAGCACAGGTTCAAGACGGAACTGTCCGGAGTGCGCGTGACTGATTCAGTGAAAAATGTCGGCAACTTGCTGCTTGGCGATTGAGGGGAAGTGAATTATGGCAAAGATAGTTTTCCTGGCTGGGCCTTTGAACGGCAGCGAACTTGAGTTGATCCCGGATCACATCAGCATAGGGCGTCGGCCTGACGCCGATCTCTCCCTTCAGGACGACGCAGTTTCAAGCGCGCATGCCGAGTTCCGCTTTGATCATGAAGGATGGCGTCTGTTCGACCTGCAGAGCTCCAACGGGACGTTTGTCAATGGGAATAAGATCCGGTCTCACCTGCTTGCCGACTCCGATGTTGTTCAAATCGGGGAAACGCAGTTCGAGTTCCAGGGCGATGGCGCCGCACCGGAAACGGACGCCGCTGTTTCGCGGGAGGCTCAATCCGAACCCGCTGATTCGCGTCCCAAGCCCAAGCCGAAGCCCAAAGCGAAGCCGGCGCCGGAAGTTCCCGTGGCGAACAAGGACGACGTGGAGCTGGTGACAAGGATGAAAGACCGCACCGATCTTATCAGGCGTGAGATCGGCAAGGTCATTATCGGGCAGCGCGACGTGGTTGATCAGGTGCTCATGTGCATTGTCGCAAACGGGCATGCCCTGCTGATAGGGCTGCCGGGCATGGCGAAGACGCTGATTGTCCGCACCCTGGCCACGGTTCTGAATCTCCAGTTCAAGAGGGTGCAGTTCACACCTGACCTGATGCCGACGGATATCATCGGTACCGACGTGCTGGAGACCAACCAGAGCACGGGAGAAAAGGAGTTTCGTTTTCTGAAGGGTCCGATCTTCTGCAACCTGCTTTTGGCCGATGAGATAAACAGGACGCCGCCAAAGACACAGGCCGCTCTGCTCGAGGCCATGCAGGAGAAGAGGGTTACATCGGGAAATACCACCTTCACTCTTGAAGCGCCTTTTTTCGTTCTTGCCACCCAGAACCCGATCGAGCAGGAGGGTACATATCCACTGCCCGAGGCACAGCTTGACCGATTCATGTTCAACATCTGGGTGGATTATCCGCTGGCAGAG
>JAGYMT010000191.1 GCA_018400335.1 Kiritimatiellia bacterium
TCCTATGCACATACACTCTCTGACGGGCCGGTTAAGTGGTGCGATTAAGCGTGAGCTCGCACCGTCCCTACACTTCCACGCAGCCTCGAACTCACCCTTAACCGCCACTCTTACTCGGATACGCTTACCCGACCCGCTTATGCGAGCATTTTATGAAATGGGCACCGAATCGCCGGTCCTCTGCTGCCAGGCCCTGATATGATTGCGCAATTCCGACGTCCTCGCCGCATGCTCATTTCGCCCATAGAGGTTGGTTATCTCGCCTGGATCGGCGACAAGGTTGTAGAGCTCATGCTCCCCGCGTTCGCTATGGTTCAGCTTCCACCCGTCCGGCGTGATAACGGTGCGAATCGGATCGTTCACGGCCGATTCAGCGTCATCACAGGAAACAATCTCCTTCAAGCTGGACGGTATGCGGCATTCCCCCTTCGACTCCCCCACTCTTCCCGTGTTGGCCCCGTTCCATTCTATGAACACGTTTCCCTTACTGACTGGATTGGCGTCAGCCAGGCACCCGCAAAGGCTCTCGCCCTGGAGGTGACCGGGCAACGGCTGGTTCATTAGTTCAAGAAGAGTTGGGACGACATCAACCTGACTGACGGGACCCGTAACCCGTTTCCCGTGCGTCTGTCCGGGTAGCTTCATGATCAAGGGCACCCGCACCGCCTCCTCGTACATCACGCATTTGGCAAGCAGACGATGGCTGCCCATCATGTCGCCATGATCCGAGGTGAAAACGACGATCGTATTATCGTCCAGCCCGCACTCATCGAGGGTGTCGAGAATGACGCCTACGTGGGTGTCAACGAGACTGCACAGCCCCCAATACCTCGCTATGAGCTGCTGCCAGTCCTCCCTTGTCCGGAAGAACTGTCCCTCGTGCCCCCATTCGCGATAGGCTTCCGCGAGAATGCGAGACTTCAGGTGCTGATTGTCGCCGGCCTCCGCATCGAAGTTGGGAGGCAGCGGAATTTGCCGCGGGTCGTACTGGTCATCCCTCGGATCATAATACGGCATGTGGGGTTCAAGGAAGTTCACGAACAGCATGAACGGGTTATCCCGGTTCTCGCGAAGAAAGCGCGAGGCCTCTCGGGCGAGGAACGCAGGTTTTCCATATTGCTCCGGCAACCTGGCAGCCTCTCCCCGCCCGAATGTCTCACCATTTTTCGGAGAGAATCCATTGGCAACCAGGAAGTGATGATAATCGGAACGCTCATTGCGATCTCTTCCTTCGGAAAACCACTCGTTATAGAAATCCTCAACCGATACCCATTCCTTGAACCCGTGCTGGGCGAAGAGCTCATCGCCCAGATGCCACTTGCCGAAGTGGCCCGCCGCGTATTCGCCTCTCGATATCAGTTCCGGCAGACACCGGGTATCGGACTTTAGCGGAATGTTGTTCGCCGTGCAGCCGTTCGTGTGGGGATACAGTCCGGTCAGAAGCGTCGAACGCGACGGAGTGCAGACAGGCTGCGTGACGTATGCCCTGTCGAAAACCGTCGCGCGCCGCGCAAGCCGGTTCAGGTTCGGCATGTCAATCCGCGAATTGCCGTAAGCCTCAAGAGTATTGGACGCCTGTTCGTCCGTGTATATGAAAAGAAGATTCGGATTTGTCATCTATTGTTCTCCTTCCGCTGTGCGATTGAGCTTCTCATCCATCGACCGCAAACGCGTGCTTTCAATCCTGGCAATCTCGCGCATGAGCAGGTAGCCCAGCCGGTGTTGTTCTTCCAGCAGACCGGAAAGCGCTGCATTATTCAATTCAACCATACGACTTTTTCCGCGCACTATCACGTCGGCGCTCGCCGGTCTGGAATCGAGAAACTCAATTTCTCCGACAAGAGACTGTGGCGGCAGCGAAGCCACCATCTTCCCGTTCACCAGGACATCAGCCCGGCCGTCGAGGATTATGAACATTCTGCCGGTGAACTTTCCCTGCTCGATAATACGCTCGCCTTCCGCGCAATGGCGCAGCGCAGCCGCGGATTTCAGCATTGACCGCTCACCATCCGTGAGCGCGGAGAACAATCTTGCCTCAGCAAGCGCCTCGGAAAGCTCTGAAACGCTTGCCTCTTCCTCCGCCTAGCAACAGCAAGCGGCGAATTCAAGCGCCAGGGTGATGCTCGCCGCCGCCACGAAGAAGTGAATAGACATTTTGGAACTCATGGTTTCATCTCCTTTCCAGGAATCTTAAGGATATCAGAATCCAGCCGTATGCTTGAGAATAAAATCAACCACCGGCGCGGGATCGTCGAGCCCGTGGGGATGGTGTCCGCACTCCGGCTTGCATATCAGCTCGATCTCTCCGCCAAGCGCCCTGAACCGCTCTACAAGAACACCAGTGTTCTCTTCCCTGGGCACCACCTTATCAGCATCCCCATACACATGAAGAATGGGCACACGGGCCGCTGCCAGCGGAGCGAGATTGTCCACGGGACTCCCGTCATACGCCATTGCCTCGGCCTCCGATCCGAACTTGAAAATCTCCATCACCTTCTTCCAGTCCGCGGGACTGCCTGCGCCGCAACCCTTACCGCCAGGCCAGCTTCGCATATCGCAAACCGGAGCATCGCCGTAAATACAAGCCACCCTGCCCGGATTAGCGACTGCCCAATTGTAGCAGTAAAGTCCGCCGCGGCTGAGCCCGATCAGCGCCGGCCGGGACGCAAAACCCAGCCCGCGCACTAGAAAACCGTACAGCTCATTCCACTTCCCGACGGCGGCTGAAGAACCGAACTGGTCGGGATAATACATGTAGACGATGTACAATCCTTTACACAACAGCGCCAGCTCGGTGCCCGGAAACGCGTCGAGAAATTCGCCCTTCCACGCCCAGTGATTGCCGGGCGCCGGTTCATGGGGAGCAACGACGGTGACAGGGCGGCCGCCGACCTCAAATTCGTATTTCGCGAATCCATCAAACCATGAGGATGTTTTACCGGGTAGCTTCATTGCCGTGTGTATATCTGATAATGTTGACATCCTCCATCGTTATAAGCCCTCCGCAACCTGCCTGCTCAAACAAATCGTGAAGAACAGGCAGGAAAGTGCTGATCCGCTCCGGCTTGTCGGCGATCTCCACGATGATCGGAAGGTCCGGAGAGAGATCGAGGATCTTCGCGGTGCGGATTCTACTGGATGAGCCGAACCCCATGATACCCCGCCAAACCGTGGCTCCGGCCATCCCGTGTTGACGGGCCTCGCGAACGATGGACTCGTAAAGCGCCACATGCTTCAGTTTATCCGTCTCGCCCATGAAAATCCGCAAAAGCTTGCACTCTGATTTCAGCTCCATCAGCCACCTCCGATCTTGAACAGAACACGCAACGTCATGAAACCCGCGAAAAAAGCGGCCATGGAAAGAAGAACGCTTGCCGTTACATAAAGCCCGGCGTAGAGATATTCGCTCCCACGGATCATCTCGGCTGTTTCGTAGATCATTGACGACATGGTCGTGAAGCCCCCGCAGAAACCCGTGGCAAGGGCAAGCCGCATCGCGGGGGACAGCATTTCTCCGCGTGCCGATAGCGCAGTGATAATTCCTATCGCCAGACAGCCCAGCAAGTTCGCCGCGAGGGTTCCCGCCGGCCACGCAATCGACAGCCGCTGCGAAGCCGCGCTCAACCCATATCGGGCAAGCGAACCGGCGAAACCGCCCATGCCAACAAGCAGCGATATTGTCAATGCCCTCGTCATGACTATTCCGTCATTCCTTCTTCTCGAGCAGACAGACAATGAAGCCGGAAACCTGCTCCGCGAGGAGCTCGCAGCCCGTCGGCTTGAAGTGAACGCCGTCGGGCTGGAGCAACTCGTCGCGCCCGTTTTTCATCACCACGGCGAAGAGGTCATTCACCGGTATGCTCAATTCATCGGCCGCCGCCGCCGCGGCAAGATTATATGCCATCACATCCGCCTCAAATCGGTCGAAAGGCTTGTTCTTGTGATGCCATTCCTGGTTCACGGGAGTCGTCAGCGCCCATGCGACAGCGGCGCTTGTCTGCTTTTTCAGGCGCCGGAGAATTGAGCGCACATTTTCAGCATATTCGTCGAGAGGAACTGCCGAGACTTCGCTTCCGAACTCCCGCTTGAGGTCATGCAGTCCGCAGTTGACGTGCACAATGTCAGGACTGAGTGCGCCAAGCCATTCGTCCATGTGCTCCAGAATGTTCCTGCTGGTGCCTCCGTTTGCGGAAGGACCATGCACATGAGCGCGGCCCGCAAGCCTCTCGTAAACTCCGTCTTGGTATCCAATGCGAATCGAATCACCTATGAGCATCACTGTCTTCATATTGGCTGTTCTCCCCATATCTGTTGAGATCCGACAAAGCGCAACCCTGCTTCGCACTCGCATTGATAAGCATAATCTTCATTTTTTCGGAATCGCCTGCAACTTAGTGAACAGGTCGCGGAACACCGGATTGCGCCACAGGAACCAAACCTCGCGTATCGGGTGCCGGCCGCCGCCGGGTTCGAAGCGGAGCTCGCCGCCCGTCTCGACGCAGCATTCTCCGATGAGGCGCGGACTTGGAACCAGGCGCGAGGGCGCCCAGTTCTCGTTCAGCAGCCACGCAATGGTGGCTACATCCCAAATCTCCTTCGCCCACGCGAAATGCTCCTCGCTGTATTCACAGAAGCGCTGGTACAGAAAGTCGGAGACGGGGTTGAACCCGGCCAGGGTCTCGGTCAACTCCGCTCTCGTGGTGAGCAGGTGGGACGCCACGCCGAGGCACGGCACGTGGACCAGAGGAACCCCGCAATCGAACATCAGGCGGGATGCGCGCACATCCTGTT
>JAGYMT010000192.1 GCA_018400335.1 Kiritimatiellia bacterium
GGCTTGATAAATTTAGTCGAACAATCGAAAATTAAGGAGCTAACGTGTCATCCAAGCCCAAGGGCGGCCGGTGGCTTGCCGATATCTTCGAGCATCTCCCGGATCCCGTCATCCTGCGCGCGAACAACGGCGTTATCCTTCATGCCAACGGGGCGTTCGGAAAGCTCGCCGGCGTGCCTGTTGAGCGTGTTTTCGGAAAAGACCTTCTCGACCTGATGACACATGAATCCAGAGAGAGATGGACCAGGGATCTCGACAAGCTCTCGCGCGGCGACTGGACAATGGCCGTCTCGGCCTACGATCGAATTGACGGCCGCTCGGTGCCCGTGGAAGTTCGACTGATCGGGCGCACGTCGTTTGGCCGCAGACAGGCCGAGATACTCCATTTCCAGGATATCTCCGTCTACTGCAAGATCGAGCGAGCCCTCGCGGCATCCCAGACGCAGTGGGACCTTTCCTTCGATGCCATCCCGGACCTGATGTGCATACTGGACGGGGCGGGACGAATCCTGCGAGGCAACCGCGCGATGACTCAGGCATTCCAGAAACACCATTCCGACCTGACAGGTATGGATTACCGCACTGTTTTCATGCCTTTTTCTCCACGAAGGAGCAAGGGACGGGGCTGGGATTGTCCACAGTCTACGGAATTATTGAACAATTCGGAGGGCACATCCGGCTCAGCTCAAAAATTAACGCCGGAACGCGGTTCATGATATATCTGCCGCGCTGCGAAGAGGATAATCTGGAGGTTAAGAAAAATGAAGAATACTCGCAAAGTTGACGAGTTTATGGCGTCCATGCCCTTGGAGGGCGTGACATTTGATGATCTTTCGCTTGTTCCGAGATACGCCGATTTCCTGCCGTCCGACGCCGATATCAGGAGCCGCCTGACCAGTCGAATCAGCGTCAACATCCCGTTCCTGAGCGCCAGCATGGACACGGTCACCGAGAGCAGGATGGCCATAGCAATGGCCATGCTTGGTGGAATAGGAATCATTCACAGGAACCTTGATATCGCACGGCAAAGCAGCGAAGTTGAACTGGTTAAGCGCCACCTGCATGGCGTAATCCGCGATCCTGTCACCTTCCGTGACACCGACACACTCGGCAAGGTGCGAACAGTCAAGGCCGAAAAGGGATTCTCCTTCTCCGGCTTCCCGATTCTCGACGGCAAGGACAGACTTGTCGGCATACTCACGGGCGCGGACATGAAATTCGCCGCCAATCAGAATGATCTCGTGTCGGACATAATGACGAAGAAGGTCATCGCCAGCGGGCCAAAAACATCTCTGCGTCAGGCCTATGAAATAATGAAAAAGAACAGGATCGGCAAGCTGCCGCTGGTGCGCGAAGGCAGGCTTGTCGGGCTGTACAGCTTCTCCGACGTGAGCATGCTCATCGAGAACGCCAAGCCGTTGTTCAACCGCGATGCGAAACACTGCCTGCGCGTTGGAGCGGCGGTTGGAACAAACGACCACAAACGCGCGGAAGCCCTGGCGGCAAGCCACACGGATGTGTTTGTCATTGACACCGCCCACGGCCACACAAGCGGCGTGATCGAGATGTGCCAATGGCTGAAGCGTCATTTCCCCGGGATTGACGTCGTAGCCGGAAATATCGCTACGGGCGAAGCCGCCATGGCGCTCTACAAGGCCGGCGCCGATGCGGTCAAGGTGGGAATAGGGCCTGGCTCGATATGCACAACGCGCGTGGTGGCCGGGGTGGGAATTCCGCAGATCACCGCCATCCATAACTGCGCAAAGGCATTGCAGGGCCGAATCCCCGTCATCGCGGACGGCGGCATCCGTTATTCGGGGGACGTGCCGAAAGCTATAGTCGCAGGGGCCGACACGGTAATGATGGGGTCCGCCATGGCCGGCACCGAGGAGAGCCCGGGGGAGAAGATCATCCACCAGGGACGCCAATACGTGGTCTACCGCGGAATGGGCAGCATGGCCGCAATGCAATCGGTGAGCAATCGCGAAAGATACGGCATGGCAAATGTCAGCGAGGCCAACCTTATCCCTCAGGGAGTCGAAGGCATCGTGCCTTTTTCGGGCACCGTGGAAAAGGTGCTGAACCAGTTCTGCGGCGGCCTGAGGGCTTCGCTCGGATACTGCGGATGCCGCGACATACCGGAACTCCAGGCGAAAGGCTGCTTCGTCCGCGTGTCCGGCCACGGCACGCGCGAGTCCCACGCGCACGACGTGACGATCATCAAGGAAGCTCCGAACTACAGCCCGAACACGTGACCGTTGGGTCAGAACACGCCGAAGAAGATGCTCGTGAAGGTCACTATCGGCGCCGTCTCCCTGAGGTCGTTAAGCGTGGCGCGCGCGCCCTTGAGGACATTCCTGGTTTCGTCGTAGAGCTCGTCGTCGTTCACCAGCTTGCCAAGCATGCCTTCGCCGCTGTTGATCTTCGCGGTGATCTCGTTCACGTTGGCCGCGGACTTCTCTATGTTCTCCAGCAGGCCCCGTTCCTTGACCGCGGTCTTGATCTCGCCGACAACTTCGGACGCATCGGCGTACAGCGCTCCATCATTCACGAGCTTCGCGATGGTTCCTTCGCCGCTGTTGATCTTCTCAGTTATCTCTTGCAGGTTCGCGGCCGACTTCTCTATGTTCGCCAGCATGCCGCTATCCCTGACGGTGGCCTTGATATCGCTCACTATATCGCGCGCATCCACGTACAGAGTGTCGTCGTTGATCAGCATGCCTATGGTGCCCTTGCCGCTGTTGATCCTGTCCGCTATTTCCTGTAGATCCGTCACCAGGTCGGTCGCCTCGGATATGAGATCGCGCGGGGCCTGCCCCTTCAGCGGCGTCTCCGCCGGGAGATCCGCCACATCCTTCCCCCCCTCGTCGATCTGGAGATACCTGCCGCCGAGCACGGATGACAGGACAACCTCCATTTTGTAGTCCTGCTTGAGGACCAGCGGACTCCGCAGGGAGGCAGTCACGTGGACGCCGTCATCCTGCATCTCCAGATCCTTCACCTTGCCGATGGGCATCCCTCTGGTAACGACGTTATCCCCCTCCCTCAAGCCCATCACGTCTTCAAAGACGATCTCGATCGTGTAAGTCTTCTTGAACAGCGCTTCGCCGCTCAGGAGAATGGTGAAAAAACTCAGACTGAGCAAAGCCGCGAACACGAGCGTTCCGACCGCTGTTTCCATTGCCATTTCCCTACCCTTACTGTTTCGTTTCATCGCGCGCTCCTTCCCACTTTCCTTTTTTCGTAATATACTGGGCTTCCAGAAAATCCTTGATTATCTGGTTTTCAGACCTGATAAAATCAGTCGGCGTCGAGACCTCAATGATCCTGCCCTTGTGGATCATGGCTATGCGCGCCCCTATCGAAAGGGCGCTGAACAGGTCGTGCGTAACGACCACCTCCGTCACCTTGAGCTCCACGCGCAGCCTGTCAATCAGTGCATCAATCGCCCGCGAGGTGACTGGATCAAGCCCCGATGTCGGCTCGTCGTAGAGTATGATTTCCGGGTTCATGACGATCGCCCTTGCCAGCCCGACGCGCTTCTGCATGCCGCCGGAGAGGTCGGCCGGATGAGCGTCATAAACATCTTCGAGGTTTACCATTCCCAGTTTTTCGCGCACCCGACTCTCTATCTCTTCATCGCTCATCTCCGTCTTCTCCCTCAACGGAAGAGCCACATTCTCGCCGACAGTCAGCCACTGCAGAAGCGCCGAGCTCTGGAACAGCAGTCCGAACCGCTCCCTTATGCGCGCGAGCTCGCGGCCCCTGGCCTCGCTTATAACATCGTCACCGATGCACACCCTTCCCGAATCGGGAGTGAGCAGCCCGATAACATGCTTGAGCGTTACGCTCTTGCCGGAGCCTGAAAACCCTACGATCACAAAAGTCTCGCCGGACGCTATCTCAACGTCTAATCCGTCGAGCACCTTGTGCGGGCCGAAGTATTTCGTCAGATTTTCAAGCCGTATCATACGTAGAAAAGCCTCGTGATGATGTAGCCGACTATCAGTACGGAGAGGAACGAGATGATCACGCTGCGCCGGGTGACCCGACCAACCCCGACCGCACCCTCCGTCGTGGAGAAGCCCTGGTAGCAGCATATGGTCGTGATCAAAATTCCGAAAACAAACGCCTTTAACAACCCCACGTACAGGTCCCTGTTGTCCGCGAAGCGCGTGGCGTTGTCAACATACGCCTCCACGGACACCCCGAGCTGCGTATAGCCCACCAGCGCGCCGCCCATAACCCCGAGCATGCTGGCATAGAAGGTGAGAACCGGCGCCATAATCATCATGGCCGCCAGGCGCGGCATCACAAGCAGCCGCACGGGGCTTATTGACATCACCTCGAGCGCCGCTATCTCATCGGACACGACCATAGTGCCCAGCTCAGCGGCCATGGCCGAACCCACGCTGGCCGCCAGGATCAGCGCCGTCATGAAAGGACCCATCTCACGGAGCATTGAGACCATCACCGCCGCTCCGACGTTGACTTCCTGCCCGTACTTCCTGAGCTCAAGACCGGTCTGCAGCGCGAGAATCATCCCGGTGAACATCGCGACGACCGAGATCACGCCCAGACTCTTTATGCCCGTGACATACAGTTGGTACCACACCTCCTGGCGCGACCTCTTGCTGAAGGCCAGCCGCAGGCAGAACAGTGCGTCCCACAGTATGAGCATTCCACGCCCCGCGCCCCGGAACGTCAAAAGGACATGCCGCCCAAGCGCCGCCATCCAGTTTGCCGGCGGCGGAAAAAATTCCGGCTCTTTCGTAATCATATTTCC
>JAGYMT010000193.1 GCA_018400335.1 Kiritimatiellia bacterium
TATTTACAATCTGGGAGTAATTCAGTGAACCACATGACATTCCAACGGCACAAGACACGGTGGGAATGGCACATAAGGCAAGAATGAAGTTCAGAAATTTACTGACTGGAAAGGAGACAAATTTTATGGAAGCCTGGAAATTTGCAGAAAAGATAAATGATTCTTTGAAGTTATTATTGTGCATCTTTTTGGTGGTATCCTGTTTTATCCGTTTGAAGAATGCCGACGCCGGTGGGTTCGATCTGCGTATCAACGACGTCTCGGGTCTGGATGAGCCCTGGCCACTGGTGGGCGGCCTGCCGTTTCCCGAAGGCGAGCTGCATGATCCCTCCCGGATACGCATCATCGGCGCTGAAGGCCAGGAAGTACCTGCCCAGATCGACGTGACGGCCACCTGGCGCGACGGCAGCATCCGCTGGGCCCTTGCGGGTTTTGCCGCCTCCCCGCAGGGTGAATTCCGTGTCGAATATGGCCCCGGTGTCACACGGTCGGAACCGGATATCCCGCTCGTGCTTGAGCAAAAAGCCCACGGTATGTTGGTCGTTGACACCGGCGCGGCCGTGTACGAATTTCTTCCTGACCGGCTGCTTCCGGAGACCGCCCGCCTGGGCGATACCGTTTTTCTGGCGAACGCGGGCGACGGTGCTTATCTGGTTGACAACCGCGGCCGGCTGTCGCGGGTCTCGGGCGCCTCCGCCGGGATCGAGACGGAAGTTTTGAAACAAGGCCCGGTGCATACGGTACTGCGTCGCGAAGGATGGTACGTGACCGAAGACGGGGAGCAGGTCGCTCGCGCACGAGTCTGGCTGTATTTCACTGCGGGAACGCCTGCCGTGCGTATCACTCATTCGCTCGTGTTCACCGAGGACACCAACGAGATATGGGTACGCGATTACGGGTTGCAGTTCAAAACGCCCGGTTCGCCGCAAGCGGTGACGTTCGCCATGCGAGAGGCCGGTGAAGAAAAGCTTGTGGACGCCGTCCCGGACGGAGACGAGGTTTACCTGCTGCAAGAGACCTATCCTTATCTGCTCGAGGAGGATTCGCGGGCGGTTGTGGGCCGCCGTCCGGCGGGATCGGGCGAAATTCAGGACGCCGTCCAATTTGGAGAGGGACTTTTTTGGATCCATGAATGGATCGAGACGGATAAGGTTGCCGGCGATTGGGGCGACGCCGTGTACGCCGACCACGCGCTCACGCTCATCATGCCGCACCTGGCACGCCGTTTTCCCAAGGAGATTTCCTTCGACGCCGAAAGCGCACGCGTCGCGTTCTGGTCGAGCCGGGCCGGGCGGGAGCTCGACTTCCGTACGAGCACCCTGGTCAACGAACACTGGAAGGATTGGTCTGAACGCGCTTCAGGCGGAGCGGCGGCGCTGGTGCAGATGGACAGCAACGCGCAGGCCGCAGCGCGCACCCATGATCTGTGGCTGATGCCGCGCCGAAACGCCGGCAGCACGGAAGAGACACTTGCGCGCGCGCGGGCCGGCACGCACCGTCCACTGCTCCAGGCCGACCCGGCCTGGCTTTGCGCTACCGAGGCCATGGGCTGGCCCATTCATCCCAAAGACACGGACCGGCACCCCGAACAGGAAGCGCTGATCTCGGGATACTGGGAACGCTTAATGAACACACGCGACGGTATGGCTTTCAACGGCTTTATCGACTGGGGAAGGCATCCGCTCATTCGCGGCATACGCGGCGAACATTTCCGATTATCGCATCTGGTGGACTACGGCACGCGTACGCATGTGTGGGGGCTCTACGCACGCAGCGGCGAGCGGACATACTACGATTACGGGCATGGTTTCAACCGGTTCGCCGGCGACTGGGAGATGGCCAACTGGGATACGGACACCAAGTTCCGTGGCGGAATGACCTTTACCGGCAATAATGATTACCCTTTGTACTGGGGTGACCGCACCGACTTGCTTCACGGCGTTACGGGTGACGATATCGCCAACTGGGCGCTCGAATATTACATGACGGGCGACGTTTACGCCGCCGACCGGATGGACATGGTTGCGGAGGCTTTCCGCAAGCACTGGGGACCCGAGAACATGCCTTCGGGCTATATCCAGCACTCCGGCGCTTTCGCCTACCTCAGGCGCTTTGCCAACCTGTACACGTGGACCGGGGACGAGAAGTTCATTGACTGGGCCAGGCAATGGCTGGATGTTTTGGTTGACCTGGACATCCCGAACGCCATCACGGACGAAATCAATGGCGGCCCGTTCTACAAGGTCGATCGCAATCTGCTGAACATCTACCTGTACTACCGTGTGAGCGGCGACGAGACCGCGCGGAAGGCGTTTTTGCAGTCACTGGACTACAAGTATCGGTTCTGGCGTTTTCGAGCCGCGTTCTCAGGGCAAGCCTATCCCGCACTGCTTTACACCATTGGTTACCGGTGGACGGGTAATCCCAACTACCTGCGTGTGGTGAACTACATTGCGGAGAATGGACTGGGGATTCAAAGAATCGCTGCCCAGGGCATTCACAACAACATGCATCCAACAATGGCCCTCCCCGCGGCGCTGGCGCTGCTAACGGATCTGGTTGAGCCCATCGCACCCTTTCCTGTTGTAACACAGTACCGCGAGCCTGAACCGACGGCACTCCTTTTACGCAAGCCGGCCGGCGGGAACCCGGTGAGCCTTCGCCTCAACATGAGGATGGACGATGATTTCCTGGAGCCCGCGGGGCAGCTGTTCGCGTGGCGCGACGGGGAGCAGGCGGAGCCCGTGGATGGACTGCATCTGGAGACGGAGTTGGCTTTCCAGCCCTCGTCGGGCCGCGGGGCCAACCCGCGCTCGTGGCATGTCCGGGCCACCGTGTCCGGCAACGCGCCTGCGGGACTTTACCGCCTCCACTTCCCCGCTGCCGAACAGGTGGACGTGCTGGAATCGAGCGCATCGGAAACCTCGGTCTACGCACCGGAAGGGTTCCGTGTCCGGGGCGACGGCGTGCCCGACTACTTCCGGGTCCCGGAGGGTCAGGACACGCTTGAATTCTTCGCCGGCGCGCCGCTGACCATACGACGTCCGGACGGCTCTGTGGCTTTCGATGAGACCGACGGAGAGATCGGCGCGCATTTTGTACCGGTGAACGACCGGCACGGTGTTTGGAGCGTGGCAACGGCTCGGACAGCCATCTTTAAGGTGCTGAGTACTGAACCCGTTTTTGCGCGCTCGGCCGAGTGGCTGGTGACTGGTGCCGGTGTCGAGCCGGAACCTCCTTTCAAGCCGCCTTCGGACGAGATATCGTTCGTGCCGGCCCCGGTTGGACAGGCGTTGCATCTGCCCGGTGGTGGGACTCTGCGATTCTCGCGCGGCGGGCCGACCGGCACGGGATATGAACGCTTCCCCGGCGCGGAGGGTACCGTCGAATTCTGGTTCCGGCCCAACTGGTCTTCGGCCGCGCTCCCTTTCACCATGGGCAGGCTGGTGGACAGGAACTTCCTGCAGGCCGGCTCGCATACACTTCAATACCGCCGAGGACAGCCGCGCCGTGGCGCGCCCGAGCTCGCTTCGCTCCACCTGTGGGCCTACGGGGAGCGATCCAACACCGGCTTCACCGGTCGTTTCTGGTTCCAAGCCGGAGAATGGTATCATGTGGTGTTTTGCTGGCGAACATATGACGGGGAGTCGGGCGACGACAGCGAGTTCGCGGTCTTCGTCAACGGCGACCCCGTGGAGGCCGACCACTTCCGGCGCAGCGGGCATGTGCATTTCTGGCCCGGCAGGGTGAGCGGTGGCGACGAATTCCATCGGACCGATTCGGACGAGACGATCACCATCGGCGCCATGGACGGGACAATCGGCCAGTTTCGCATCTCGGACACCATGCGCTACGAGGCACCGTTCAAGCCGCTCGAAACCCTGCCCGAACCGGACGGGCACACGCTTGT
Source organism: Kiritimatiellia bacterium (assembly GCA_018400335.1). The sequence continues at coordinate 3,911 of JAGYMT010000193.1, forward strand.
GCAATTCCGCCTCGACGGCGATTTCAAGGGGGAAACCGCCGAAGGGCGGGCGGTCGAGCTCAAACCGTAAGGGCGTCGCCTGCAGCCTCACGCACGACCTGCACTGCAATCAGTTTATGCAGGTAATGCCTTCAGAAGAGAAGAAGATGATAACTCTGCGGTCGCTTTTACTGCCAATTACGCGAGGAAGATGCCGAGCTTCGGCGCCACCGGCAATTGCAGCGATCTCGGCGTCATCGTCAAAAGTATGGTCAGACTTCCTGACTCGAGACAATTATTGCTCATTTGATCTCATATAAATTTCTTTATATTGGTCATTTATACGCAACATCGATTGTTCATTTTGATCTTTATGTACCGGAAAGTAAAATGACCCTTATATAAGCGTTTTTTGGGGGGGAAAACACCCTGCAAATTGGAAACCGATCATCCTCCTCTAATAATGTTTTTGTCTTTCTTTGTGTTCTTTGTGACTTTGTGTGATGCATGCCGTTTCTGTAATTTTGCGTGATAATCGTTTAACTCGGAGAGCACGAATGAGGTGTTTGGCACCGCCTGTTTGCTATAGGCATACGGCAGCACGAATTCTTCTGGATTCCCCGAACTTGAAAAAAGATTAAAGTTATTTTACAATATAGGTAGTTTCAGTGAACTACGCTGATTCCGGCAATTCTACCATTGGGCCTGTTCCGGTGGGAAAATATGTGTAAGCTGCGTGCAGGGATGTCTTGGTCCCTTCCCCACCGCTCTAACACCGGTAAAACATTGTTATCAAGGTAGAGAGTAAACTTTCGGCGAATGAATATTTTCGTAAGTCCTCAGTGAACCCCGTAACATCACCACCGTGCCCTGTGCCGGTGGAATGATGA
>JAGYMT010000194.1 GCA_018400335.1 Kiritimatiellia bacterium
CTACGAGAGCTCCCTTTATTCTCTCGAGGAAGCCAAGGCACAGCGCAAGATCGCCCAGGGCAACCTGGCGAAGATCATGTCCTTCCCGGCGGATACCGCATTTTCGGTGGAGGCTCTTCCTGACGATGCCTCCTTCACTTTGAAGGAAAATGATGTGAGCAGGCTGATAAATGAAGCGCTCGGGCGCAGACCCGACATTGCCGCCATGCGCGCGGGCGTTAAGGCGCTGGATCACGCGGTTCAAAAGGCCAGTTCAGATCTCTGGCCCTCTGTTTCGGCGCAGGGCTCTGCCGGGCGAGCATGGTCCACCAGTTACGATGACGGCGCGGCCCAGCCGTATGACTACCAATACTCGGGAACTCTCGGGATCAGCTGGAACATTTTTGACGGCTTTTACAACCTGAACGTCAAGAGGAGCGCCACGGCCATTGCGGAATCGGCGCGCGAGGGGCTGCGCAACTCGGAGCTGGCCGCCGCCGCGGATGTCTGGAGCAAGTATCACACTTTCGTCGCGAGCGTGCAGAAGTTGAAGTTCAGCGAGGCATACTTGAAGAGCGCCGCTTCTTCCTACGAGCTGGCGCAGGAGGGGTATAAGGCAGGGCTGAAGAACATACTGGATTTTCTTCATGCACAGACCGAGCTCTCCTCCGCGCGGAGCAAGCTTGTTCAATCACGAAAGGATCTGCACGTGGCTTTTGCCGAGCTCGCGCATGCCACTGGTTCGCTCGTTTACACGAAAGACGCTCCAGGCGTCGCGGAGGGAAGATATAAATGAAGGTTACGAGAATGATCATACCTTGTGCGCGGAGGAAACACCATGTTGCGCGGGCAATGGCCGCGGCTGCCGTCATTGCGTCTCTTGCTTCCGGGTGCGGCAAAAAGCAAGCGGCCGAGATGCCGCCCCGCCCGGTGCAGGTGGCCGCGGTTGAGGCAAAGGATGTTTCCATCTTTATAGATTCGTTCGGAACGCTGCGCTCGCCCCACGTGGTTGATATTAAGGCACAGGTCACGGGCGAAGTTAAAGAGGTGCTTTTCGCCGAGGGCAGGCCCGTGGCTATGGGAGATAAGCTGGTTCTCATTGATCCGAGGCAGTATCAGGCGGAGCTGGAGAAGGCGGAGGCCGACCTCCAGAAGGCGAATGTTGACCTCAAGATTAAGAAGGAGATGCTCGATCGGAATAAGAAGCTCGTGGAACAGCAGTTGATTTCAAGCCAGGAATACGACCAGTACGCATCCGATGTTGCGGCAGCCGAGGCTTCGGTCAGCGTGAGCAAGGCGGCGCTGGATTCCGCCAGGCTGAATCTCGAGTATTGCACCATCACATCTCCGCTCGACGGGGTGGCGGGAAGGCGGCAGGTTGACCCCGGTAACATCATTACGGCCAACACCGGCCCCGCGTTGGTGAATATCAGGAAAATCGTCTCACTGTTCGTGGATTTCAGCGTTTCGGAAAGGGATCTCGCCGAAGTTCGCGCGGCAAGGGAGAAGGCCGAGCTGAGCGTGCAGCTCACGGTGGGCGGTCCGGCTGACAGGGTCTTCCCCGGAACACTCGAATTGATCGAAAACACGGTGGACGACCAGACGGGCACCGTGTTTCTGCGCGCCGTTGTTCCGAACGAGGATATGAAGTTGTGGCCGGGGCAGTTCGTAAAAGTCCGACTGATCCTTGAAGTCCGGAAGGGCGCTCTGGTTGTGCCCGCCTCAGCCGTGCGGCTCGGCAAGGATGGTGACTACCTCTTTGTCATTAAAGAGGACGGGACAGCCGAACTCAGAGGCGTGGTGGTGGGCCAGCGCGGCGATGACGGCGTGGTGATCGAAAAGGGCGTGCAGGCCGGTGAAAAGGTTGTCACGATGGGCCAGATGGGCCTCGCGCCTGGCGCGAAGGCGCGGATAGTCGAGCCGCCGGCCGCCGCGGGATCCGCCGCCGGGCAGGCGCCCGCGAAAGAAGGAACGGAATCAACGGACTCGAAGCCGGCAACACCATGAACATATCCGAAATATTCATCAGAAAGCCCATTATGACCGTGCTGGTCATGGTGGCCGTGCTCATCTTCGGAATTGCCGCGTATCTGAAGCTTCCCGTGAGCGATCTACCCTCCGTTGATTACCCCGTGATGACCATTTCCGTGGGCTACCCGGGCGCGAGCGCGGCGACAATGGCCTCGACGGTGGCCACGCCACTCGAAAACGAGTGCATGCAGATTCCCGGTCTGCAGTCGGTTATATCGGACAACACCGAGGGCGCCACGACGATAACCCTCACCTTCGATCTGAACAGGAGCGTTGACCTCGCCGCGCCCGATGTGCAGGCCGCAATATCACGCGCAAATAATAATCTGCCGTCCGATCTTCCCACTCCGCCGACTTATTCGAAGGATAACCCGTCCGACGCTCCGATTATGTACCTCATGCTGACGTCGGACACCATGACCCCCGGCGATATCTATGATTACGGGCACAGGACGATCGCCCAGCGGCTCAGCATGGTGTCGGGCGTGTCGCAGGTCCAGGTCTGGGGAGCTAAGAGCGCCGTCAGGATACAGGTTGACCCCACAAGGATAGCTGCTCTGCAGATCGGACTTGATGAGGTGGCGGAGGTCCTGGAGATGGGAACAGTCACGATTCCCGCCGGCAGCCTGAATGGGAAGGACGGCACTTTTTCCATCGAGCCCCAGGGTCAGTTGCTGAAGGCGGAGGACTACAAGAAGCTGATCGTGGCATACCGTAACGGAGCGCCCGTGAGGCTCGGTGAAATCGCCGTCTGCCTGGATAGTGTTGATAACGACGTCGCCCGTGTGACATACGGCACGTCCGAGAAGCCGATGAAGGCCGGTTCGATATGCGTGGCCATCTCGCGGCAGGCCGGCGCGAACACGGTGGCGCTCGCGAACCGGATCAAGGCCCTGCTCGGGCGGATCGAGACCGAGTTGCCGGGCTCGGTGGAGCTGGACATATTCTACGACAAGTCGGAGACGATCGTCGAGTCCGTGAACGACGTCAAGACCACGATCGTGATAGCGCTCGCGCTGGTCGTTCTCGTTATCTTCGTCTTTATGGGACGCGTTTCCGACACCATCATTCCGGGCATCGTTCTCCCGATATCCATAGTCGGAACATTCATATTTATGCTGGGAATGAATTTCAGTCTGGACAACCTTTCTCTCATGGGTATAACGCTCTCCGTGGGATTTCTGGTTGATGATGCAATCGTGGTTCTCGAGAACACGGTGCGCCATATTGACGGCGGGATGAAGCCTCTGGCGGCGGCTCTTAAGAGCGCAAAGGAGATAACGTTCACCGTGATCTCCACCAGCGTTGCCCTGATCACGGTGTTCGTGCCGCTGGTTTTCATGAGCGGCGTGGTGGGCCGTAACTTCAATGAGTTTGCGCTCACTGTTGTCGGCGCCATAGTATTCTCAACAATCATGGCGCTCACGCTCACGCCCATGATGTGCGCGAGGATGCTGAAGAGCAGCGCGGAATCGGGGAAGACACGCGTGCAGGCATGGGTGGACTCCTTCATTGGCGGGATCACTGCCAGGTATGCCGTGCTGCTCAGATGGGTGCTCGTGCACAAGTTTTCGTCGATTGTCATGTGGGCCGCCTGCATCCTTGGAACCGTCTGGCTGTTTGCCGTTCTGCCGAAGACCTTTATGCCGGAGGGCGACAGCGGCGCCATTATGGGCCAGATGGTTTCACCGCTCGGAACCTCCAGCAGACAGATGGGCGCTTTCCAGGACGCCGTGAACGAGACCGTCCGAACCGATCCGAACGTAAAGAAGATGTTCACCGTGACCGGCATGCAGCCGGGTGCGGATCAAAGCACCGGCATTCTCGTGATCAAGCTGAAGGACAGGAAAGAGAGGCTGCCGATGCCATCAGCGGTTCAGAGTCTCCAGAGGAAGCTGCTCAGCTTCCCGAACGGCATGGCCTTCATTAAGGCGATTCCCGCCCTGCATTTGAGCGCCGGCGGCGAGAGCACGGCCTCGGGCAGTCAGTATTCCTACACGCTCACCGGCAGCGACAGGGAAACAGTCTACGAGTGCGCGCAGAAGGTGGAGAAGATCATGAACAAGCTGCCGGGCTTTATGGGCATTCAGACCAGCGTGAAGATAGATCTTCCGCAGCTTAATATGACGATCATGAGGGACAGGGCTTCAACGCTCGGCGTGACGGCGACGGACATTGAGAATGCGCTCTGCCTCGCCTTTGCGCAGGGCAAAGTGACCATGTTTAATACGGACGTGGACCAGTATGACGTCGTTCTGGAGCTCAACAAGGAATACCAGAACATACCGCGCAATCTCTCCGAGATTCGCGTCCGCTCTTCCACCGGGGCGCTTGTGCCGCTTGATTCCGTGGCGACGTGGGAGGAGACGGTCGGTCCCCAGAACGTGCCGCACTTTAACCAGATGAACGCGGCGACCCTCTCGTTCAATCTGGCGCCGGATGTTCCGCTCGGCACGGCAACAAAGGCGCTCAAGGATGCGGTGAAGGATGTCCTTCCGCCCGAGGTAACCGGTGCGCTGCAGGGCGAGGCACAGGAGTTTGAGGAAGCCGTGAAGAGCCTGGCCGTGCTGCTGGTCGTGGCGATTTTCATTATGTACGTCATTCTCGGCATCCTCTACGAGAGCTACATCCATCCTTTCACTGTTCTGACAACACTTCCGGTCGCGGCGTTCGGTGGACTGGCCACGCTCCTTATCTTCCGGTCCGAGC
>JAGYMT010000195.1 GCA_018400335.1 Kiritimatiellia bacterium
GCGCAGCCGGCGGAGGCCGCCGCCGACATGGTTGCCTGCCCTAACTGCAACAAGGAAATCAAGGTCGGCGTCAAGAAATGCCCGCACTGCAACGAAGAGATTGACTGGGAGTGACGAATGGCCAAGCGCAGGAAATGGAAGCCTGATAGCGGCGGGAAGGCCGAGATATCCATGGGACCGATGATTGATTGCACCTTCCTGTTGTTGCTCTATTTCGTGAGCGTGAGCACGATTGACTCCGTGCGCATAAGCAAGGAGGTGGAGCTGCCCATCGCCAAGGAGGGGATTGTCGAGAAGGACACCTCCGGCCGGTTCTACATTGATATCGAGTGGGACGAGCCCCGCTACGAGGCCACGTTCAAGGTGGGCCCCGAAGAGGTCTACTACGTCGAGGATCTCGTCCCCTTGATCAAGGCATCGGCCAAACAGGATGAGCCGGATAAATTCCGCGTGGTGATCCGCGCCGATAGGCGCGTGCCCTACGAGTTCACCCAGCAGGTCATGGCGGCGATCGCATCCGCCAAAATTCCGAACATGATCTTTTCCACGCTCGAAGTCGAGATGTAACGGGCAGGAGGCGAACGATGGCCAACGAAGAAGAACAAGAGGAGACAGCCGATATCCAGATGGGGCCGATGATTGACTGCGTCTTTCTGCTGCTCCTCTATTTTATATCCGCGGCCCAGATCCGACCGGAAGAGAAATATCTAAGCCTCATGATGCCGGGAAGCGCGATTGCCACCACTAAGGACCCGCTCCCCGTGGAGTTGACGCTGGCCATTTCGGAATCAGGCGAGGTGTTCTGTAACGATCAGTTGGCGGGGCATCCGGGCGACAGGGACCTGCCGATCGTGCGCGCGAAGCTGAAACAGGCGCTCGATCTCGATGGAGAGAAACAGCCGGTGGTGATTCATCCCCAGCCGAAGGTGAGGCAGCAGCGCATCGTTGACGTCCTCAATGCCTGCGCCGCCGCCGGGGTTCAGAACCTGTCCTTTTTCGCGAATGAATAGGAGCGCGCGATGGCCCTGAATATCCAGAGAAATATGGAGACGCTGGAGGAATCGGCGTCCGCTCGCGGCGGGGTGTGGTTCTTCGTCCTCGCGGCCCTGCGCTCCCGCTATTTCATGATGTCACTCGCCTTTTATACGCTTCTGCTCCTCATCTTCGGCGGACACGTGGTCTCCATCTACGTCGCGCAGAAGGGTCTCTTTGAACCGACCGAGGAGCTGCTCGTCCTGCCGGAGCGCACGCCGCCGCCAAAGCGCCCCCAGCAGCAGCAGCCGACTGCCGACGCCAAGGAGGTGCCCGTTCAGGCCACGACTCCGACGGCGCAGTCAACGGTGGCCAGGCTCACGGTTGATGCCCCTTCAAGTTTCGTGAGGACGCCCACTCCCATGGTGGCGCCAACGGTCAGTCCAAGCGATATCAAGATTCAGACCGACCTTTCCAAGCAGATCGAGGTGGCGCGGATCGCCCGGCTTATGGCCGTGCGCGATTTCCAGGAAGGGTGGAAAGTTCAGAATTACAGGATGCCGAACCAGGTGAAGGCGGAATTCACTTTCTTTCAGGCGAAATACCAGGATGGCGACTGGAACTGCAACCCGGGCGCGCTGCCGAACATGATGCGCCAGATCCGCGCGTGGTCCAGCGAGCGCATCAAGGCGAATATGCACCCGGAGGTGCTGGATATCGGAACGGAACAGCTTTTCGATCTCAAGCCGCCGTTCGTCTACCTGACCGGCCACAAGGATTTCACACTGCTCGACACCGAGGTCCGGAACTTGAGGGATTACCTCATGCTCGGCGGCGCCGTGTGGGCCGACAGCGCCCTCGCGGGCCGCCGCTCCCGCTTCGATGTCGCCTTCCGGCGCGAGATGAAGCGCGTAATGCCGGACCGCGATTTCGAAATCATTGATGAATCCCATGAGCTGTTCGAGAATTCGTTCTTCAGGAAATTAGGTCTGCCTTCCGGCATGAACTACTACCAGGAGCCCGTGGAAATCATCAAGATAGGCGACGAAATCGCCGTGGTCTACACATTGAACGGCTACGGCCACTTCTGGGAGAGCAGGCTGAACAAGCAGGACAACATCGAATGGGGCCGGGTTAACGTGGGTGTTATCGGAAAACCGCGTTGGGTTCACGTCTACGGGCCGCATCTCGGTCACCACCAGTCCTCCATTCTCTACCGCAACATAAACGACAACACCGCTCGTGATTCCTACAAGTTCGGCATCAACGTTGTGGTCCATCTGCTGATTCGCTACCAGAAGTACACTCAGTTCCTTCCAAAATCCCTGCCCGAGTTAACAGGAATGCGGGGAAGACCGGAAAAGAAGGAGACTGAGCCTGAAGAAGAAGGCGGTGAAACCAATGCCCCGGTGCGCCGGCACAGGACGCTCGGCGGCACAAGCAGCGAGGACAGCAGGCCGCTGGTGAAACCGGGCTTGCGCTGAGAAGATCTATTATGCATATCTTTTTCAATTACAGGTTCTTTACGATGCTGGCCGCCTGCGCTTTGTGGGGCCTGCCTTTCATTGCGATGCCGCAGGATACAAATGCAACAACCGGTTCGAACGACGCACCGGCAGTCGCCACTCCTCCCGCCACTCCCGCTGCCGCGCCGGCAATCACTCCCCTGCCAACGCTTGGAGGCCCTGCGGAAGAGCTGTTTCCCGACTCGGCCCAGCCGGAGAATACCAAGCCTATAGTTAACCTGTGGGACGGCGTGGACGGATCGGGAGATCTCTGCGTGTTCGTTCGCGAGGTCGAGGTGCTCGATGACGTGGGCAGGATGAGCCGGACTCGATTCCCGCCCAGTCCCAATTTTGTGGATATGAATAATGACGGCCTGAAGGATCTGGTTGTGGGCGACGGACAGGGGTTCGTCTGGATCTACCTCAACTCGGGAGAGCCCGGCAAGCCTAAGTTCACGACGGGCCAGTTCCTCCAGACTTTTACGGGATGGGCCTCCCGCGTGCATGTCGCCGACTGGGATCAGGATTCGGACGAGGACCTGATCATCGGCACATTCTATGGCGATATCTGCTTTTTCGAGAACACCGGCACCCGTCAGAAATGGACTTTCAACCGCGGTATGGGAGTGCCGCGCTACGTTGATCCGCGCTACCCCGCGGAGGATTCGCGAACCAGGCTTCCACGGGTCAGGCTCGGCAAGAACCCGATGGTGCTCGGCATTTACATGGCTCCGTGGGTGACGGACTGGAACGATAGCGGAAAGCCCGATCTGATCTTCGGCGAGGGCACCTACTCCGCAAACAGCGTTCGAATCGCCTTCAACAGGGGCTCGCGCGGAAAGCCGACCTTCATTAATGACGGCGTCTTCTTCCTGGCCTACGGGGCAGGCTATGAACAGCTCACGCCGGCCGTGGTGGATTATAACGGCGACGGCATCAAGGATCTTCTCTCAGGCACGCGCACCGGCCATATACGCAAGTACAGGGGCACAAAGGAGGCGATTGAAGGCAAGGATATGGTGGCCGCCCTGCGCAGCTCGCTGGCGCCCGCCGTTCTGCAGCTGGATGGAAACCTGCAGCTCGACGGGAAGGACGTATGGGATACGATGACCTATCTCCATCCCTGCGACTGGAACGAGGACGGTCTGTTCGATCTCATTCTCGGCTCGACGCGGGGCAAGCTTTATATCGCCATTAATCAGGGCACGAAGACCGAACCGTCGTTCCCGAAGGTGGAGCCCATCAAGGGAACGGACGTGGCGAAGAACATGCTCGGTCCGGCACTGTGGGGTTCGGGGTTCGGCGGCGTCTGTAATGCCGCCCTGCTGCTCAGCTCCGATACCGAGGCCGTTCTTACGCCCGGCACCCCGCCGATAAAGCCGGTTGCCGGTGAGCGCTTCATGCACTTCCGCTACGTGGCGCCCATCAGCGCCGAGCCGGCGCCCATGGGCAGGGATAACAAGTACCTGGGTTGGGTGCAGAGAGATAACGTTTATCTTACCGGCGGGCGGTCCATAGGGCTTCATCACAACACCAGGCTGACCATGCAGATCGGAAGGCGCTATGAGTTCTCCTTCAGCTCGCTGCTCCGCGGCAAGCCGGTGAGATGGCGCATGGCGTCGAGCGAGCTTATAAGTCCGGCAACCGATACCAGGCCGGCTGTGACCGCTGGCCGCGAGATCACGGATACCGTGATACCCTCGGGCTCATGGCAGCGCAGGACTTACAATTTCATGTGTCCCGGCCTTCACAAGACCAACTCCCTTTCTTTCTCCCTGTCATTCCGACTGGGAGAGGGCGACACCATCTTGTTGCTCGATGACTTCAGCCTGAAGAAAGTCGGAAGGTAGATCCCGCCAGGGCATCCTGCCGGTGGCCTCGCGCGCAGCCCCGTTCCATGCGGCGGTATTTTCCCTTGGAACAGGAGGCAACGAGACAGGAGAAGACCGGTTTTCGGGCATGGTTCAAATTTTACGCATAAAGGCAACACTTTGATGGGATAGTAAGTGTGACACAGACATTCCTGTCTGTGTGCTTAATGTCGGAACAACAAGATATTACACAGGCAAGATGCCTGTGCCACTTCAATTTGCCGAAAATGTGTTACCTTGAAATGCAAGAGAACTTATAACCCTATTCATAAAAA
>JAGYMT010000196.1 GCA_018400335.1 Kiritimatiellia bacterium
AACACCCGCTGCCGGTGTAACCGCCACAAGACCCGCAAGAATGCCGCTGGCAAATCCAAGTGCGGTAGCTTTGCCCTGGTGGAGATTTTCGATGATGATCCAGCTGAGTGCCCCGGAAGCTGCTGCGACCTGGGTAGCTGTCAGAGCCTGCCCGGCGACAGGGAACGGGCGCCGTTGACCATGATCGCTTTCATCAGAGCCGCGCTGGGCGCGGCAAAGCCGCGATATTCACAGAGATACTGGCGCATCAGGACGGCTGCTCCTGCTGTCAGCGGCGTGGACATGCTCGTGCCGCCGCAATAAGTATAATAATTGCTGGCGGCATTGGCCAGTAGCCCTGCGCCTGTGCCCCAGAGCGTCGAGGCGCCCAGCATGCTGGAACGGCATGAAATGATGTCCGTGCCCGGCGCCACGATATCGGGCTTGATGCGCCCGTCAACGCACGGACCGCGGCTGGAGAACGCCGCCATTCCTTGGTATGTGTCAAAAGCAGTGGAGATCAAGTCGTCACGGATCGGATAGGCTGAATAATCGGGGAGCCAGCTCCCCGAGCCATAGACATATGCCGAATAACCGCCCGACCCGGCAGGCCGATCGGTCTCGGCGGCGCCAACGGTCAGCAGGTTCTTGGCCGTGCCGGGCGCACTGATCGAGGTGGCGTCTATCACACCATTACTGTCTCCGTCCACGCCGCTATTGCCGGCGGAAAACAACACGAGCATATCCCTCACATCCCACATGAACTGGTCGGCGCTTTGGGAATCAACAGTATATTCCCCATAGACAGCAGATCCCCAGCTGTCGGTATGAATCCGGGCGCCATTGGTATAGGCTTGGAGAAAGAGATCATCAAGTGAATCGGGAATACCGCTAAGATATCCCTCGCTATCCATGATGCTTTGCATCACCAGCGACGCTTCGTAAGCCGCTCCCCTGAACAAGCCATTGCTCCAGGCCGCGCCGCTGCCCAATACGGAACCGGACACATGCGTGCCATGTCCGCCATGCGAGGTCGAATCGGACCAGTCGTTGCCGGCCGGCCGGCCCAGGCCAAAGGCGGCGATCACACGGTTGCTGAAATCGGGATGAATGGTGTTGATGTCGCCGGTGTCCAGACCCGTATCCGCCACGCAAACGATCTGCCCCGCTCCCGTGAGATTGCGGTTGGTCCACAGGCTTTGCACATTCATGTGCCCGCTATCGGTACCCACGTTATTGAACAGCCGCCTTTCAACATAGACCTCGATGAATTCGACTTCGGGCAGATCCATGAGTTCGGACACGCTCGCCAATGGCATCCGGACGCGCAGCAGCCCGCGACCTCCGCTGGACGCGACCGATACGACCTGCCCGTCCCGGGCTAGAACCGCAGCCCGCACCACGGAAACAGTTTCAGAAGAAAAGGTCTGGATCGTAAAGATCTCATCCGCCGCCGCGGCAGGGCCGAAGGTGTTCAGCGCCGCGGCGACACGGCTGCTCAAGGTCGGATTGATTTTGTAGTCCGGCTTGAACGGCCCGGCCCACTGCACGCATTCCAGCGCCGCAACCTTGCTCAGCTGCGCGGATGTCAGCTCAACGTTGAAGGCGTTCTCCGGCAAATAGCCGCCCAACCGCGCGCCGGTTTGTTCCACCGCCTGCTTCCATGACTGTTGGACGGGGCCGGTGAACTGGATGATGAACGGCAGACATCTTTCCGCATCGTCAAATTGAGCCGGCATGAATTCTGAATCAGTGGATATCTTGTGTTGCAGGTTCAGCACGCCGCCCCGGGCCAGTTGTGCTGAAGCCGAAGTGTCAATGACAGCGTTCCGCAACCGGATACGAGTCCCCGGGTCCGCGGAGTCAGCCAACGACAGAAACGGAAAAAGAATCGCCGCAACCGCTCCAAACAATATCCGCAAGGTTCCATATTGCTTCATAGGTGACACTCCTCGTTGGGAAATATTCCAAAGCTCCCGTCGCTACAAAGATCCGCAAAGCCTCATGTCAAGGTATGACCGTGAATGTCCAGATGTCAAGGTGTGACCCTGATCTTAACCCGGATGTCATGGAGGAACCTATAGCGGTCGAAGTGGCGGCTCAACGTTTTCATGATTTCCATCTGCATGGGCTCGTCGAGCGTCTTGTCCAGCAGGTTGCTCATGGATATGTTGAACAGGCCGAATGCCGACTGGATCAGGAACGCGCTTAGGACGAGCGAGCCCGCCGGGTCAATGTAGCGGGCCCACGCAAAGGAGCGCAGAAGCATGCTGAGTCCCAGCGTGGTGAGGACGCACAGGGACGAAAGCATCTTGTTTCGGAAGAGCCGTATCTGTCCGTCAATGATCGGCGAAGGCGCCTTTTTTGCGATCATCCGGTTCCTGTGCCACTGGCGCGAATTCATGATGAGCGCAAACAGGTTGAGCGACACAGATATGAGAATTCCCGCGCCCTGCATAGCGACGGGGTGCATGAAATGATACCATGCCCCGAACAGGATGCCGGCGAACGATGATACTATGGCTCCCGTGGTGACAAGGCTGGCTACGGCTTCAAGCTTGCCATATCCGTAATTGTAGTCGAAATCCTTTCCGCGCCCAACGCGGCGGATGGCAAACCACGAGAAGAAAATGGCCAGTGTCTCAATGGTGCTTATGAGGAAGTCGGCCAGGATGGTGATTGAGTTCGAGAATATGAACGCCAGCCCGCCCGGGACCATGAAAACGATGCCCAGCAAAAGGCTGAACCGCAGCACTTGTTCCTTGCTCCGGCCCGCGCCGGCTACGTCTTCTCCATGCACGACTGAATCCTCCTTCGCATTCTGCCTTTCTGAGAGGCATCCATCCACAAAGACCCATTCAAGCACCTAAGTTGACGGCTGTCAATATCGGGCCGTGGTCTCGGAGCAGGGGTTTATATTCTTGCACAGCCCTCAGGCGGAATGTATAAGGCGGAAAGATGAACAGCCGATCGTCAAAGCTGGTGATTAGCTTCTCGATGTTGCATGTGTTGTTTATTGCGTTAAGCAATTACGCATGCTTTCCATACGGATCAGACGACATCGTTGGCGCTTATCCGGCAATAGACCTCGGGCGCCGGCGTATATCCCCCGCCGACCTCAATTGCCTGCTGCAAGGCCCGGGCTACCTCCTGCCATTGTGCCTCATTGCGGGCGTGAATCATCGCTATGGGGCGATGCGCGTCAACCCGTTCGCCCAGGCGAACGATGTCGTCGAAGCCGACCACGTGATCTATCGGGTCCGTGGCGACACGCCGTCCGCCGCCCATGGCAACAACTGCCATTCCGACCGCCCGTGTGTCCATCGCCGAGACAACGCCGTGTTCCAGAGCATAAACCGGTTTGATGATAGTAGCTTTGTCCAGATACTTATCGAACCTCTCCACGAAGTCCGCCGGACCGCCCAAGGCATGGACCATCCTGCCGAAACGCTCGGCGGCCTCGCCGTTATCGAGCACCTTCATCAATTTGGCGCGAGCCCCGGCGATATCTTCGGCAAGCTGTCCCAGCAGGAGCATCTCCGCAGAAGCCGCCAGCGTGACTTCCAGCAGGCGGGGATTGCGGCGGGCGCCCGTGAGGAATCGTACAGCTTCCCGGACTTCGATGGCGTTGCCGGAGGATGAGGCCAGCACCTGGTTCATGTCGGTCAATAGCGCCGTGGTTTTGGTGCCCGCGCCTTTGGCGACCGCCACGATGGATCGGGCAAGCTCTTCTGATGCCTGATAAGTGGGCATGAAAGCGCCCGACCCCACCTTGACATCCATCACCAGGGCATCGAGGCCCGCTGCCAGCTTTTTCGAGAGGATGGAGGCGGTAATCAGGGAAATGTTTTCAACGGTGGCCGTGGTGTCGCGGGTTGCATAAAACCGCTTATCCGCCGGAGCCAGCTCACCCGTTTGGCCGATGATCGCCACTCCCGCCTCCTTCGTGACCTTTTTGAACAAGGCATTACCAGGTGTGGTGTCGTAGCCCGGGATGGAGGCCAACTTGTCCAGCGTTCCGCCCGTATGGCCCAGTCCGCGACCGGAAATCATTGGAACATACGCTCCGCAGGCAGCCGCCATCGGGCCGAGCATAAGAGATACCACGTCCCCCACTCCGCCGGTGGAGTGCTTATCCACAAGAGGTCCGTCGAGATGACTATCGCTCCAATCCAGCACCGTGCCGGAATCACGCATCGCGCAGGTCAGGGCGATCCGCTCCGACATGGTCATCTCCCGGAAAAACACCGCCATCGCGAAGGCCGCGATCTGTCCTTCCGAAACGGTATTATCCGCCACGCCCTTGATGAAGAAGTTGATTTCGTCGGCGATCAGTTCCTGCCCATCCCTTTTTCTGCGAATGATTTCCCGTATCAGATACATTGGTTGTTCCTTTGTTCTAACGCACCTTGCCGGCTGCCCCCCAGGGTATCCAGCAGACTATCGAGCAGACTCGATGCGCCGAAGCTATAGCGCTCACCGGAATTGAGCCATGTCTGCTCACCAGAACTGAGCCATTTATTGGGTGATAAGTGGGGGTCCTCGCCCTACCGCTCGACACGAGAGCGTCGATTGAGTAAGACGAGGACATGCAAACCCCCAAAAGTATCATAAGCGAGAGCCTCGGTTTTTTGCAATAGAA
>JAGYMT010000197.1 GCA_018400335.1 Kiritimatiellia bacterium
GAACGCGCATCCGAGCCAACTCTGGAGACAACAGGGCAAAACAGCGAAGACGAAACTCTCGATTCCGAAAAAGCCTTGACGCTTCTTGAAGGGCCAAGTCTTAGTCAGTTGGATTCGTCCGATTTCTTCGCGGCCTGCGACAAGGTTGTTGTCGAAGAGAATTCAGAGACGGATTTCATTATCGAGCATTTGCAAACCGACAAGATTCATTACCGTCCCGGCGAGATCGTCAATGTCAGCATGATGGTGCGCTCTTTGAACGGAGAGCGCTCCGCCAGAATTATGGTCTACGAGCTGTCGGAGATTTCGGGGCATCGTCTGATTTACGACAAGGTTGAGCCAATGACGACCGAATCACGTCGCATTGAATTTTCCTGCCCGGCCGGTCCGCCGGAATTCGGGCGCGCGCTGGTTGCGGTTTCGCGCGATCCTAAAGATACGGCTCCGCTGGAAAAGGATGCTTTTTCGAACGCTGCCCTGCGCTTTCCAGGCGCCGTCGAATGCGTCTTCGGCGTGAGCGCCAATGTGTATAGAATGGGAATCGCGGGGCAGTACGGCGGGATCGCTTTTGATATGCAACAGATGACGCGCGAGCGCGCCGAGGCGATCATGCGGGAGAATCGTTCCGCGTATGCCAACTACATCGAATGCTTCGCATGGGCGCCGTGCTCGTTCTCCGACTTTGCGCCGGAAACGGAAGTGTTCTATTCCGGCCAGACGCAGTATCGCGGCACGCTGACAGGCTATCGCAACCTGATCGAGACGGCGCATGCCAACGGGATCAAGGTGATCAGCTACGGCAAAGGGTGCAATTCGGAAGGATTCGCGGGTTTTGAGACGTTCCGCCGGCATCCGGAGGTGTTCAACACCGCCCGCGATTGCGGATTGCGAACTCCGCGTGTGGGCGTGTTCAATCTGGAACGAATGGCCGAAGATGATTACGACGGGATCGGGGACTATCAACAGGCGTTTGTTCGCCATAGAGACGATGCGACCGTGGACCTGGCCGCCCAGGCATTTATTGACGGCGTGGCGTTGCTCGGATGGGACGGCATCCGGTGGGATGGTCATCTCTGGGGCCGAATGGCGCGTTACAAGGAGAGGGTGAACGCCGCCTGCCCCGGGATCGTCCACGGCTACAATGGAGCGCTGGCGGACTTCGACGGCAAGCGGCCCTGGATCTGGATCGGCCCGACTGATGACGTGGGCGCCTGCGCGGCCGACCATGGCCTGATAATGGATGAAAGCGCCCGCAACTGGCAGAACCCGAATTTTTCGCCGGGCACGATACGCTCTTTTTACGCCGCGCTCTGCCATAGCGCCGATTATTTCAAGAGACTCGGAGGCCTGCCCCTGATCATCACGGATTCTTCAACCGCTCTAAGCGATGTCTATCAGCGCGTGCTCGCCCTGGCGGCCGGCCAAAGGCTTTGCGGCGCGGATCTGGACGTCCATACGTCTTACGGTCCGCTGGCGCGCTGGCTCACGCGCTATGCCGCCTTCGTATGGGACGACACCCGTCGCATCAAAGATCCCAATCGCTATCTCACGGTGTCAGTCGGCGCCGTTGAGGCCGCGCCGGAGAGGAAGCCTGAACAGGTCTGGTGGCGCGAATCATGCTGGCTGCGCGCGCTGTCAACCGGTCACTCCCAGGTTCTCGTCAACCTGGTTAACGCGCCGTCGTTCGAGGCTTTTCGCAGCCGGATTGAGCCGCCTTCTCCCATGCGGAGGGATCTCAAATTCCGCTTCGTGCCCCCTGCCGGAGTTCGCGTCACCGGGGCAGCCTACGTGTCGCCGGATCTGTCCGCCGGTCAGGCCGACGTGAAACTGGAACGCGATGGCGACTCGGTGTCTGCCGTCTTGCCCGATCTGATGCTCTGGGGGATTCTCGTTCTGGATATCGAAGCGGAGGCCGGCGGTGTCCTGCCCGTCGAAACGCTGGAGGTTACGATGCCGGTCGAGGATATGAAGAAAGTCCTCGCCGCCCGCGACGCCGCCGCGGCGTTAGCCGCGGCGCGAGCCGAGGGCGAAAAGCTCGGCATCCATTCCCCGAATTCCACCGGATCTGTCTCGCGGCTGACCGAGGCGGAGCTTCCTACGAAGCGGAACAAAGACCGGATCGAGGAGAGCAAACCGGAAATCGTCAAGCAACTGAAAGAATCCCGGCGCCCCGCCTCGCCCGCGTTGCGGCGAAACGGCAAGCTGGATGTTCACCACAGCCGCGGTTTGTTTTCGTGGCTAAACGGCGTCCCTACGGCCTGCGCCCTCGCCCGGGTGTCGCGCATGACCGTGTCGTGGATGGAAGACGGACGGTTGGACGGATTTCCGGTATCCTATCCGGAATTGTTCGGTCATGACGTCGTCGTGCTGGACAACATTCACGCGGAAAACCTCGGATTGCAATGGCGGATCGCCCTCAAGGAGTTTGTCGAGGCCGGGGGCGGATTGCTTTTCATGGGCGGACACTATAACCTGTCGTGCGGAACCGATGCCGACACGTGGCTTGGAGAGCTGCTGCCCGTTGAGATTGATGATTATCGCGCATGGGAACGGGACGACGTCCATGGGCTTCCGCTCAGTTCGTCCGAACCCGATTTTTTCCCATCGAACATCGGCTGGATCAGAGAGCCTCGGGCATTCACGGTGGATACCTCACGCCCAAAACCGGGGTCTCGTGTTATAGTGACCGCTGGCGATCGTCCCGCCGTCGTGCTCGGTTCTTACGGGAAGGGGCGCGTGGCCGCGGTTTTGATCAACGCGCATGGAGATCCGGCGTTGGGACTGATTCCATATTGGAAGTGGGCCGGCTGGCCGCGCGTCCTGGCCTCTTGCATCGAATGGCTTGGAGAAGGCCATGGCCGGGAAACCGCGCATCCCGCCGATGAAAAGGAAAATCGGATGGGTGGTATTGATCCTCTTCAAATCCTGCTTGAATGGGAATTGTTGAGGCCAGATGAACTCACATTGGCGATAAAAAAGGCGACCGGTCGAATTTCCGACAGGGATTCGGCGTTCGCGCTGCTGGAATACACCGTGATGAATGTTGAGCGATTGGAGGACATGGCATTCATCGAGGATATGGCGCGCGCGGCCGCGCCTTACGCGGATCAGACATTCGCGCCGTTATGCGAACAATTGTTCGATCTGCGGATATCGCCCGTGTTGGCCGCCGCGTGTGTTCTCGCGGGAGCTTCCGGTGATGCCGATCTGATTGCGCCTTTGATTCGAAATCTGGAGAGCCAGGAGGTGAACGTCCGGTGCGAGGCTATCCGCGCATTGGGGAAGCTTGGCGGCGAGCGCGCAAAAAAGGCTTTGATTCATCACGCGGCCCGCGCCGACCGGGAGGCGCTGGTGTTGGCGGCGGCGCGAATCAATGTCAATGCGGACAACAGCATACCTCGCGGATTGGCTTCCTACATAAATGCGTTGAACAAATGGCGCTTCGCCAGAAGCCAGGTGATCGCGCAGCGCGAGGCCATGGGAATGGCGTTCGCCTGGGCGCCGTCCGCCGTTGCGGCGGCGCGACGAAAACTTGATGCCACGAGACGGGAGGCGGAACAAATCCGCGGGGAATTGGATGCGTTTGAGAGCCTCTTGATCGGACTTGATGCAATGCGGCAAGAAATACTGATTGATGCGCTTCTTAATGCGGAGGATCCGATGCTGACGCCTCTCGCCCAACGGTTGATTTGTTCG
Source organism: Kiritimatiellia bacterium (assembly GCA_018400335.1). Next base: position 3,697 of record JAGYMT010000197.1, read on the forward strand.
AGGCCGGATGATGAGTTCACTCTGCTCGAACCGCGCATTGCCATGGCAAAACTGCCGGGAATCAGGATTTTGGCCGAATAACTTGAAGTCGATATCCGGTCGTGGTATGGTACTGTGACGCGAAATTCAGTATTGGAGGGAGATGGAAATGAGCGAGCCAAGGGTTTCGTTGGCGGTCTTGTTGCGGATGGCGACAGGATTGATGTTGCCCTTCTTGTCGCTGAACGCATCGTCCGGCCTGGCGGCGACGCGAGTGACGGCGCAGGCGGGCTACTGGACCAATACCGCGACTTGGGTTGACGGTGTCGCGCTTGGCCTGCCGCAAGAGGGCGATGATGTCACGGTCGCGCATGACGTGACGCTCGATGTTTCGCCGCCGCAATTGCAAAGCTTCAGCAACACGGCCACACTGACGTTCCAGGGATGGAATACGGCGCTGAGCTCGACGGTTGTTACGGTCAACGGAACCGTCACCCATTTGGCGCAAAGCGCCACGACAACCAACGAATTCGGAGCATGGATTCCCGACAACCGCGTATGGATCGTCTGCTCGAACCTTACGCTTGAAGCCTCGGTTAGCGCGGTCGGAAAGGGCTTCAAGGGAGGGCAGACGAAGGAGGCGCGCGGAATGGGTCCGGGCGGTGGACCCACTGTAGCTGACACCGGCGGCGGGGGAGGTTACGGCGGCAGGGGCGGAACAGCACGCAATACAAGCGGCGGAATAACTTATGAAACCGCGGATGCGCCCTTGTTTCCCGGCAGCGGGGGTGGCGGCGGGCATCCGACAGGCGTGGGCGGGTCGGGCGGCGGCGCCGTCCGGATCGAAGCGGATGGAGCCGTGGAGATCAACGGTGTGATTGATATGGGCTACATCTATGACTCGGTGAATGATATGT
>JAGYMT010000198.1 GCA_018400335.1 Kiritimatiellia bacterium
GCATTCTGCCGACCGTTCTACAAAGGGGTTTTTCAGCGGAATCAAAATTCAAGAGGTGATCGAGCAGTTGTAATGTGAGACATGAAAGATATTGACCTCTTTCTCAAGGTCGAGTTGCAGTACCTGAAGGATCGGTTCGCGGCCGGACAGCCGTACTTCGGGCACTTGATCAACAGCGCCATTTCCCCTCCGCAATATATTGGTTTTCTGAAGGCCTGCGCGCTGCACCTTGCCCGGGAGAGGGGCAGTCTGAATAATGTTCTTGAGGTCGGTTGCTATGCGGGGCTCTCCACACTGGGCATGATCGAGGCCATTCGAGAATCCGGCGGTTTCGATGGTGTGGTGACGGTCGTGGATCCCGGATGCCATCATAATACTCTTTATCCGAATGAGTGCCTCGATGCATCGGGACGGGATTTGTCAACTTACGGGCAACTGGATCTGTTTGAATACAATCTCTTCAGCATGGGTTGGCGGCATCACGTTCGACTCATCAAGGATTTTTCCGGCAGGGCGTTGCCATGGTTTGCTGATTCCAGTTTCGATCTGATCGCAATTGATGGGGACCATTCTTACGAGGCGGTGCTGAATGATCTGCGCGGCGCGCGCCGGTTGGTGCGTGATGGCGGACTGATCTGCGGGGATGATCACGATCTTTCCGGTGTGGCGAGGGCGTTCGGAGAGGTTTTCTCCGGCGCGGCAAAGCCGGTGTCGTCATTCTGGGCCGTAAAGAGAGATGGCAATGGGTGGCGCACCATGCCTGCGCCACGTTCTTCTCTTTCGGAGTTGCATTTCTTCGGAGATTGCCAAGACAGGTTCCTTGATTCCCTCTCAAAGTATCGCTCCATTCTCATTCCGCCCAGGCCGTGGCGGCAGATTCGTGACCGAGCCGTTAGCATCCTCTCACAACATCAGCGAGTAGCCCTGTATGGCGCCGGCAAGTTCGCGGAATTTCTACAGGTTGTGCTGGATGATGAGCTGATCGGCAGGATCGTATGGGTCATGGATGATTGTGCGAAGCCTGCCCGTGAGGTGCTTGGGCGTACACCTGTTCCTCCGGGTGAGGTTCTGGGCAAGACTGAGCCCGACGCGATTATTCTGGGGTCAGATGCGTTCGAGAGCGAATTGCTGGCGAGGGCCAGGTCTTGGAAGCTTCGAATTCCGATCTACTCGCTTTGTCCCCAGTCCCAGGCGATGTCTGCGGACAAGGAATGAATTCCCTTTTTTCGGTGCCTTAATGTCAGATTCTATTGATACAAATCTGAATGCCCTCTCCGCCGCGGATATGCCGCGGCGTGTCGCTGAATGGCGGAAGCGAAATACTGGGCGCAGAGTGGCTGTCTTCGGCTCAGGTAGCGATTTCCTCGCAATGGCCGAGGCCGACCATGGGCTGAGAAATGAGCTTGTCTGCATCATTGATGAGTCAGCCCGCTCAGGCGTTTCGATCGCAGAAGCGATGGCTCGTGAGCCGGACGCGATAATCATTGCCTCGCTGGCCTTCCAGGAGCTGATGCGGCGGAAGTTGAGGTCGGCAGGTTACCGGGGAGAAATCGTTCTGCCCTATGCGAACGATCCTGAAATAGGCGCCCTCGGTCTGTTCGCCCATGATCCCTCAAAAGACTGGCAGGTCGAAATCAGCACGCCGGCGACCGGAAGCAATCATGCCTGTAATAAGCGAAAGCGAATACGCCGTATCCTGCTGGTTGCGCCGCCTTTCGACGTTGCTAATCATCGCCACAAGAAGACCATGCCGATGGGGCTCCTCTATGTGGCGGCGGCTGTTCGGCATGCTTTTCCCGATATTGAGCTTCGCCTGGTGGATGCGCATATCGAACGCCTCGCGCGGGATCAAATGCGCGGGTGGCTTGATGGGTGGGACTATGATGCTTTGTTCGTGTCCTATTGGAGCGCACAGCGCCGCAATGCTTTTGCGATAAGCGATCATGTGAGGGCGGGCAGTGGTGATGTGTGGATTGTCCATGGCGGGGTGCATCCGACCATGTGTCCGGCCGAGGCCATGCAGCATTGCGACGTCGTCCTCGCGGGCGAGGGGGAGCTTAAGGCGGTCGAATGGATCAGAAGCGTGAACTCCGGCAATCCGTCCGCCGGCAGGGATGAGGTCGAGCCTGCTGAGCTGGACGCACTGCCTTTCCCGGCCTGGGATCTGCTCCCGGACCCCGCCCTCTATGATCACCCGCTCCACGTGGTGGGTGGACGGCGTTTCCCGATAATCGGCAGCCGCGGCTGTCCTTTTTCGTGCAGTTTCTGCAGCTCGCCAATTCTGTGGAACAGGCAGGTCAGGTGGAGAAGCCCGGCGAATGTCGTGTCTGAAATGGACGAAATAGCGAGCCGCTTCGGTGTCCGCAAGTTTCATTTCTGGGACGATAACATGGTGATGAACGAATCATGGATTGAGGAGCTTGCGGAATTACTGGCCGGCAATGGCCGCGGTTATCAATGGGTGGGCCTTTCCCGCGCATCGGATATTGTCCGCCGGAAAAAAGTCCTATCGAAGATGAAGAACGCCGGTTGCGTGGGTATGGAGATAGGCGTGGAATCCTTTGCGGACCAGGTCTCGGATGCCGTCGGCAAGGGGGAGTTTGTGGGTTCCACGCGAAGCGCGGCTCAATGCCTTGAGCGCGCCGGAATCGCGCCCCTCTATACGCACATGCTGTTCACGCCGGGCGAAACGATTCGATCCTATCCGGAAAAAGAGCGCTTTATGGCATCCTTGAATACCCATGTCGGATCAGCCGCCCGGTCGGACAGCGCTCTGGGTCAGTTGACAACCCCGCACGTTGGAACACGGTTCGCCGGCGAGGCGGAAGAGCTTGGTGCGGTGCTCTGGCGCAACGCGAGCGATTCGTATCATCATCGCGTGAACTTTCTGCCAAACTCGCTGCTGAACGATATCCCGTGCAAGATTCCGGGCGCCGTGCCGGGAGAGCCGTTGTCTTTTCTGGGCGCTATTGTTCAGTCGGTGTACAATTGGGATGCCGACAACATGCGCGAGTATGTGCGGGCGGCGAATACGGCCTGGGCATGCGCGGATGGAAGCCGATCCGTTCGCGATATCGCCGATCAAGTCGCGAAACGCGAGGGATTCGATACGGAACGGGCCATGATTTATACCTGCCTGGCGGTGGTGTCCTGGGCGCGCAAGGGAGCGGTCTAACATGGAAGCTCTATGCCAAAAACCGCGTGTCGCGGTCGTAGACTTGCGATTACATTACCCGCCGCAGGGGGGGGCATGCGTGGATCTGTTCGGCGTCTTCACACGGTTGGCTGGGAAGTTCAACGTCAGACTGTTCGGCGCGACCTGGCCTTCGCCGTTCCCACGTGGATCAATGAACGGGCTATGCCCGTTGCCGGTCGAGATCGTTCGCGTCCGTGAGAATCCGAATCGGGAACAAGTGGTGGATTCTATATGCCGAGCGATAGATTCGTGGCACCCGGATTGCGTGTTTCTGGCCGATGGCTGGATGCTGAAACCGTTCTTGGCCGAGCGGCTGGCGGAACGGCACAGACTGATCCTACGCTTGTATTCGTACGAGATGCTGTGTCCGCGAAGCAACGAACGATGGCTGTATCGGCCGGGCGAAATCGGCGCGACATGCGGCAATACCTGCCTGGAAGATGCCGACCGTTGCTTGCGCTGCGCCGACGAGTATCGCCGGCTGGTGCGAGCGGCTAAGGGCGACCGGGCCAACGGATTGGTGGAAGAGGCTGAAATAGCCGATATCTGGCGCGGCGATTATGCGACCGCTGTGCGGTGCTCGCTGGCGCGATCCCGGACGGTAATCTGTTACAATGCATGGCTGAAAGGCTATCTGGAAGAACACGCGGAATGCCGGGCGCAGGCGGTCCCGGGCGGATTCGATCCCGATGTTTTCCATGCGGAACCCGGTCGTTCGACAAGCGAACCTGGCGCGCTGTTTAGGATTCTTGTGCCGGGCCGCATGGAGGCGGCGTCGAAAGGCGGGGCGATCGCCGAAAAGGCGGGAGAAATCCTGGCGTCGCGCGATGTTCCTTTTGAGATGATCATGACGCGTTCGCCGTCCGGAAGGACCAGTCCACCCTGGTTGCGCGAGATAGGGTTCGTTCCGCATTCATCCATGCCAGATTTGCTGCGCGGCGTGGATTGCGTGGCGATGCCGTCTCTTTGGGAAGAGGCGTTTGGCATGGTCTGGCTCGAAGCCATGGCGATGGGCCGTCCGGTGGTCGCATCGGCCGTGGCCGGACCGAGGGACTGGATTCAGGACGGGGTCAACGGTTTTCTGGTCGAACCGGGAAACGCCGAGGCCCTGGCGGATAGAATCGCGCAGTTGTATGCCAACCCGGACTTGTGCGAACTATTAGCGGGCAACGGCAGAACCATGGCGCACGATCATCTTACGTGGGATCATGCCGCCTATAAAATAGAGCGCATTGTGCGGTTAGGGCTCTAAGGTTGTAAGATTGGGGGTCTGTAAGAGGAGCGGGGAGAGGAGCGGGGTCAGCCCTGTATTTAGTATTTAGCGTCTCCCGGGGTCGCTCGCATCGTGCGCAAAACTTCAACGCATCCTTACTGAAATCATGTTTGGAGCGGTTG
>JAGYMT010000199.1 GCA_018400335.1 Kiritimatiellia bacterium
ATTTAGTCAAACATTTCGCGAATAAGGAGCTAATGCATAAACCTGTGAGCATAAGAAAAACGCTGGTTTACATTCTCACCGTAATAGTGACTTTTGCCGTTCTCCAGTCCCTTGTCGTCGTTATGCACGAGTTCACTCACAGCACCATGGCATGGCTTCTCGGGTATACTTCAACGCCGCTCACCGTCGTATGGGGAAACCCGTTCACGATGACGGGCTGGGACGAAGGGGTGCATTATTCACGGCTCTTTCCATCCGGCCATGTTGCAGCCGAGGCGTTTATCGGCGGGAGCCCGCTGGTGCTCCACACGCTCATTGTCGTTTTCGGTCTTTTCTTCCTGACGAAGCGCCGGGAAACGGCGGGGAAATGGCGCTTTTATTTCATTTACTGGTTCGTCATAGCCAACTTCATGGAACTGATCGCCTATATCGTGATGCGCGCTTTTGCCGCCGGCGGGGATACCGGCCACTTCAATCGCGGGTTGGGTCTTTCTCCATGGATTCTCTTCATCGCCGGAACGTTGATAATAGCCTTTGGATTATATGTCCTTTTTTGCAAAGTCCTGCCGGTTATGTATGTTTTGTTTGCGCGCGGAAATCGGCTTACCGAATGGGCGATTCTGGTGATGACCGCCTTTTTTCTTTTTCTATGGGGCAGCGGGATAAGGGTTGTGATCGGCATTTACCCGGATCCCCAATGGCTGTTCGGCCTTGCGGGATTTACGGCATTCGGAGCGGTCCTGTTCGTTTGCAGGCCATCCGGAAAAGCTGCAACTCAAGAGATGACGCTATAAATATCAAGCCGGATTGACTTTGAAGATACGCCGGATACTATTAAGAAAAAGCAACGGCGCAACGCCTGTCGAAATAGATGCAACGAAAGGATACTATGAAAAAGAACATAACGGTTCTCTTTTTACTGATCTTCGGCCTGGCAGCATGCAGTGTTTCTGAAAAGCCGGAAATGGCGATTCACACTTCCGCTCAAGCCGGCCAGGCGGATCGAGTCAGCCAAATCCTCAAAACTCATACAAACCTCGTCAACCATCAGAATCCGGAGCAGAACGCCCGCAAGCGAACGCCCCTTCACGAAGCATCAAACGCGGAAGTGGTCAAGGTGTTGATCGAGCATGGCGCTAAGGTGGACGCGAAGGATAGTTTCAGCTGGACACCTCTGCACACGGCGGCAGATGGCGAAGTGGTGGAACTGCTCGTTGCGGCGGGCGGCGATGTCCATGCCAAGGCGCAGCGCAACCTCACGCCGTTGCACACCGTAAAGACGCCGGATGCCGCCAAGGCGCTGCTGAGACATGGCGCCGATATAGAAGCTCCCGCAAGCCAGAAGATCACGCCCTTGATGTGGCAAATCGAGACGCCGGGCGATCCGGACGTGATTGCCGTGCTTCTGGCCAATAACGCTGACATCTCGGGGAAATACTCACTCGACAGAACCTTGCTGCACATGGCGAGCAGTCGCAGCGAGCCAAGGACGGTGCAGCTCCTGCTGGAGAAGGGACTCGACGTGAACGCGCGCGACGAAATCAATGCCACGCCGCTGCATTATGCAGCCCAAAAAGGCAACGTGGACGTCGCGAAAATACTGCTGGATCATGGAGCTGATCTAACTATCCGCCTCTCCGATGACGCCCAGGTGACAACCTATTGGATCGGTTCTTCGCCGCAGCGGAAATCAATCGCGGGCCTCACATCTTTTGAGCTGGCGGAATCGGAACCGATGAAAGCGCTTTTGAAACCGGGCTCGGCGCCGGGCGCGTCCTCATCCGGTCGGTAGGAAGAAAGGCTACGATCCGCGCAAGACGCTGTTTCAACATGCCTTGCCCTTCTGATTCAAAATCGGGCGCGAGGTGGCCAGGCTGGTCTCTTCGATCTGCCGAATGGGCCGGAACCTGTAGAATGACTCGTTGCAACATTCTAACATTCTGCAGAATGTTAGAATGTTAATCCATGAGGCAACAGGAGAGCAGATAGTCGGCGTATTTTCTGAACCCTCGATCGTTCGGATGGATGTTATCCACGAAGAACCCGGGATCATCCGGCAATATCGAGGCGCCATCCAACAGCCGCACTCGATCACGACCCGCGGCGACTTCCCGCAAAGCCGCGCGATATTCCTCAATGTGAACGCCATTCCCATTCGGCTCCTTGCGGCCGGCCCAGGTTAACACGGTTACGAGCAGGATGACCGCTTCCGGCATCGCGTTCCTCACCGCCGCCAGGAGCGCATCGGCCGCCGCCTTGAACCCGGCCGGGGCGAGGCCCTGATTGAAATCGTTGGTTCCATAGGCAATTGATACAACGTCATACTGCACGCCCGGCACCGTCTCGGCGAGCAGCGCGTCGAGCTTGGCGCCGCCGACAGCGACATTCCGGACATCAGCCGGCAGCTCCCGCGCGATCAAGCCGGCGTGGCAGGTGGTCGGGAGCCCGGCGACCATGCCCTGCGTAATTGAATCACCATAGGCCAGCCACTTCAGCGGCAGCGGCGCGGCATCAGTCACCCGGCATCCGTCATCTAGCTCGATCCGCGCCAGATCAGTGCGGCACATGTGCGGCAGCCATATATCATAGTCGCGAATTGCACGGGACGACGCGGCGAACACATCGCCGGCCCATTCGTCTTGATGCGCATCCGGTCCCCAGATTATATCCTGTCCGTCAACAACCGCCACGCCCTTGAAAATCTGCCGGGCCGACGCCCCGTAACGGGCGGCGATATGGAGGCGCGTGGTGTCCGATTTGAACCTGACCCTGACCCCGGCGGTGCATTCCATCCTCACCCTTGACACTTCATTTGCATCGTAGAGCGGTCTAAGCCCCGGCAGCATGCGCCGGAATTGCACGGCTCCTTCAACACGTTGTATATCTTCAATCCCGCGGCAATACTTCTCAATGTCCGTGTCCAGCAGATTCATTTCCATCCCTTTCCCTGTATTCTATCCTCCCGTCACAACTGTCGTCCGCGGCCCGGCCCGATATCGCGCTGATGATCTGGCTGCCAACCGGCGGACAGCCGGGCACAAAAATTCCGCGCGCCTTGTGTTTAACGGTGCAGTTCCCTATGCACAGCGTGCCTCCCGGCAGCTCCGCATGGCCCTTGCCTATCGCAATGTTGATCGTTTGGCCCTTCGGAAAGTAGTCGAACAGCCGCTCTCCGTGCCGCTGCAGGAAGAGCAGCAACGTTGACTGGCACGCGCTGCACGAGTTCTTGTCCAGCACGTTGACGTTGGGGAACTCAAATGCCAGGTTTTCCGGGGGACGCGCAAATGCCGATGCGTACTCTAGCCAGTTTCCCGGTTCAACATCTATCCCGTCAAGATCAATAACCCCCGCCCCTCGCTCCGCGCTCATTCGCAGATGCGGCACATCCTCCGCGCGGGTGCCCATCAGACGACAGGCCACCGCATCGGCCGCAAGCGCATCCGCGCCGGCCACCACAACGTCCAGCGGCTTCGGCGTGCCGGCGCTCGGGCCGAGCCCTTCCATGCCGACCGTTCCATCAATCACCGAAAGGTGCGGGAGCAGAACCGATGCCAGGTCGGCGATAGCAACATCAATCGGCTTGTCGTCGGCCCGGCCCGGGACGGGCGCCTGCATATGCAGCTCCACCTTCGTCCTGCGCCAGAGACAGCCCTTCATGTTCTTCACCGCCAGGGTCACTCCGGTGTGCATGTGCATCTTCATCACCGGCACGGACACAATAATATCATAATCCAGAACTTCAGCGCAAACGCTGAACTTCTTCATCACCTCGCCGCGCGGAACCTCCATCTCGACCGGCGGACGCGCGTCAAGATCCAGAACCGCGCAACCCCGCGCACGGGCCGCCTCCGCAATACCGATCGCCTCGAGCGCTTCCAGCGCTTTCACGCCCAATATGGGGCTCTCGCCCACCGCCACAACAGCGCCGGCCGCCAGGAAGGCATCCATGCAGGCCGCCACCACTTCCGGGTGAGTTGTGATGCCCGAGCCAGGCTCTGTTACCCGGCCCGCGTTCGGCTTCAGCAGCACCCGTTTTCCGCGGACGGCGGCCAGGTCAAATCGCGCAAGGACCTCGCGCGTGTTCGCATACGCGCCTTGCCCGGCGGCGACAAACACCGCGGGACGTCCGGCCTTCTGCCGGAACGGATTCTCTGCGCTATTCATAACACTCCTTATTCAGTCCCCCTCGCCTGCCGCCCACATCAGGCGGGCGCCGAATGATGAATCAAAGTCGGCAGTATACGCTCCGCCCTCAATGCTTCCAAGTAATAACCTGCATGATGTTTAGCGCTAACCATCATAAGGGAGGCTCTTCCAAAACCTTTGGCGGCGGCAACGGAGTGCCGCCCTCTAATGCCCAAACACCCGTTTCTTGAGAAATGGAGGGCGGCACTCTGTTGCCGCCTTTGTTTAGAAGAGGTTTTGTTAGAGCTTCAAGTATGGTTGGGTTTGCCTAAAGTGGTGCAGGCGTCCCGCCTGCTTATTAGGAAAACAGGCTGGAAGCCTGTTCCACATTCCAAATCCAACCGGATTTTGCGCTCATAGCCTTTTTCGCTTG
>JAGYMT010000002.1 GCA_018400335.1 Kiritimatiellia bacterium
TGGGCCATGGCTATGTCAGCCGGCAACTCCAGGTATGCGGGCAGCTTTCGGGCCAGGCAACGGCTTATGACCCGGTCTATCGTCTCCGGAGCGGTTTCGGCATCGGTGAGTATGGCGGCGTCGGCTGTTATCTTGTGGAATATGTCATACTGCATCTGGTAGTTGGCAATCAGGTGGTGAACCAGCGCCCCGGCCAGCCTGCGCTTGGTCGGCGGCGCGCCTGATATGACGATCATTGGAACCTGTTCGGCATATGCGCCGGCAACGGCATTCAATATGCTTAGACCGCCCACGCCGTAGGTCACGGTGGCTGCACCAATGCCGTTCATCCGCGCATAGCCGTCGGCGGCGTACCCCGCGTTCAGCTCATTGCAGGTTCCAACCCATTCGACGGGGCCGGCTATTACCTCATCGAGAAAATCGAGGACGTAGTCGCCGGGCACCCCGAAAAGATGGTTGACGCCCGCTTCCTTGAGCCGCGCGATGATGTAACGCGATACTGTATAGTGCTCTTGCATTGTATTGTCTCCGTTTGGTTGATGACTCAGGTCTCTTTCCCCGGATTCACCGGCTCAATTATGAAAGTGAGTACGTGACAGCCCGGTTGAACCTGGAATTCGGGGTGAATGTTCTGTGTCCAGCCCGTGTCGCCGCCAAGTCCACTCTGCGCAATGTCCATCTGCAAAAACAACTCAGGCCGGGCCGGGAGCTCGTGCAGGTACTTGGCTTCCGCCAGGTCCTCCGCGCTGTTGTGCAGCGCCGAGAAGCTGAACAAAGGCCGCACGGCTCTGAAACGAAGGCCGACCCCGTCCCCGCGGGTGAGCGCCAGCCAGCGCGTGTCCTGGCGCGATCCGTTTTCCGAGGGATAGATGTAGGGCACCGCCAGTTCGGAGATGGCCGCCCGGTAGCGGCCGACGATGGCCGCTTTCTTGCGGTCGGGGTAGTTCTCGAACGGGCCGCGGCCGAACCATTCGATGCGCTCAAGGCATCCTTCGAAAACAGCCTCCAGTCCCGCGCGAGGAAGGAGCGGGAGCTCTTCGGCCATGTTGAAAACGGCGGACACGAAGAGCGTTCCGTCCTCGAAGGCGTACCGTGTCCTGGTTCGGAATAGCGGCTTGCCTCCAATCGAACAGGTGGTGTCGGCCACGATGCGCAGGCCCGCTTTGTCGAGCGCGCTTACGCTCACGGCATCCACGGTCCGATCGAGCTTGTCGAGCCCCGCTCCGCGCCACAGCCCGGCATAGGTGTGGTCGCCGCCCTGCGCCTCGTCAATATCGGTCGGAGCCCGGAAGAAGCGCTCATTGAAGCCCCGGACGAGTAGTTCTTTCCCGCAAACCCGGATCGAGCTCAACGCGGCAGTTGCCGGATCGAAGACCATCGAGAAAGGATCGGCGCCAAGCACTATCGGCGCTGTTGGCCTGGAAGCGTTGCGGAGCGGCGGCGGAAGCGCAGGAACGGCAATGGGGAGACTGAACTGCTCCCACGCGATCGGGTGGCCCGCGCCCGCCCACGGCGCGTCTTTCCTGAGAACGCAGCGCAGGTTAATGAAGTATTCGGCGCCGGGCCGCACGGCGGGCGGGGTGAAGGGAACCTCGATGAAAGAGGACTCCCGCTCCAGCGTGTAGCCGCCGAGCGCGGCGGCTACAAGTCTGGCTGACTTCACCAGACCCTCGCAAGGCAGAACATCGGGCAGCGGCATGCGGCCCGCTTGCACCGTTTCTCCGTCGGCCTGGATCTCCCATTCCAGCTCAAGATGGTCAAGCCCGGATTCGAGGTAGAGGTTGAAGATGCGGAACTTTCCGGCACGCGTGTCGGCGTCGGAGACGGGCTCGATCCTCACCGGCGCCTGACACTTCCACATTTCGTGGGCGGCCGGCTTTAAGGAGAGGTCGGTGAAGACCACGCCGTTGAGGCACATGCGCGCCACGGAGGGCGGCTCGCCTTCAAGCTCACCGTAGGCGTGATAAGAGCGGCCGTCCGGCAGCTTTTTCACCAGCGCCTTGTCGGCCCAGTCCCACATGAACCCGCCCTGGAATCGGGGCAGCGAGTAAATCAAGTCCCAGTACTTGAAGAAGTTGCCTGCGCTGTTGCCCTTTCCGTAAGCATACTCGCACATGACTATCGGCCGCTTTTCGGATGGATCGGCCAGGGTGTCGCGCACCCAGTCGAGCCGCGCGTACATGGGCGCGAAGATGTCGGAGACCACCGGGCCGGCGCGCCCGCCCTCGTACTGGACCGGGCGTGTGCCGTCGAAGGCGCGGATCCAGGCCGCCATGGCCGCGTGGTGCGGGCCGACCGATGATTCGTTGCCCAGCGACCAGGTGATCACGCACGCGCGGTTGCGGTCGCGCAGCACCATGCGCGTGGCGCGCTGCAGATAGGCGCCCGCCCACTCGGGAGAGCGCGAGAGAACACCCCAAAGCTGGTGCGTTTCGAGGTTGGCCTCGTCGGTCACGTAGATTCCAAGTTCGTCGCACAGGTCATACCAGCGCGTGTCGTGCGGATAGTGGGATGTGCGCACAGCGTTGAAGTTCAGGCGCTTCATAGTGACCAGCTCTTTTCGCATCCAATCCATCGAAAGGGCACGGCCGGTGTCCGGATTATGTTCATGCTGATCAACGCCGCGTATCACGAGCCTCCGTCCGTTGAGAAGAAGCAGCCCGTCACGAATCTCCACCTGTCTGAAGCCCACGCGAGCGCTCTCGGCGTCCATTACCGCTCCGGCCTTGTCGCGGAGCGTTAGCACCGCGGTGTAGAGAAAGGGCGTCTCGGCGTTCCAGTGGCGCGGAGCCTTGACGTTCGCGCTAAGATTGGCGGCGAAACTGTCGGGCTTGTCCGCGGAATAGGCCTCCGAAACCCCGTTGACCTGGTCGGTCACCGGCGCCTCTAAAACGGGACGCCCCTCGGGATCGAACAGCTCCAGAGAAACGCTCCATTCGTCGGCCGGGTCGAGGGCTGAGCAAAAAGCCGCGACATCCAAAACGGCATCGCGGTAATCTTTGTCGAAAATAGTCCTTATGGTGAAATCCCGCAGGTGCACCCTGGGCTTGGCGAAGAGCGTTACGTCGCGCTGTATGCCGGACATCTGCCAGTAATCCTGATCCTCGAGATACGTTGCCGCGGCGATGCGCAGGACTTTTACCGCGAGACTGTTCGCGCCCTTCTGCAGATAAGGCGTGATGTTGAATTCCGCGGGGAGCCTGCTGTCGGTGCTGAAGCCGGCCTCGTGCCCGTTCACCCACGCGTAGAATACTGAGTCAACCGAGTCGAAGTTGAGAAAGACGTCGCGCCCGCTCCAGTCGCCGGGTATGTCGAATGACTTGACATAGCAGCCGGTCGGGTTGGCCTGCGGAGCATGCGGCGGATTGCACGGGAAAGGGTAGAGCACATTGGTGTATATGGGCCTGTCGAAGCCGTGAAGCTGCCAGTTGGAGGGGACGGGCAGGTCGTGCCAGTCTGCAACGTCAAAGCCCGGATCGAAGAAGGAAGGGGTGGATTCCGGATTGTCGAAGAGGCGGAACTTCCATGTGCCGTTGAGAGAGAGGGTGAAGCGCGACGCTGTGCGGTCGCATGATCGAGCCTGCTCTCCCGATTCATATGCGCCCCACGGAACGTGCGTTGTTTCACGACCCCGTTCGATAAGTCCCGGCGATTCCCATTCAGGCTTGCTGTGCATAACGATATTCCTTTGAGTTTGTCGCGGAAGAAGCTGTCATATATGGACGGATAAGTCAAGCAGGAGAGATGGAGAATCAGCAATTCTCATTGTGGTCGTTCCTGCCGCACCCGCCGTCGTCCCGACTCTCCGAGAGGTCGGGGCTATGGCGGACACGCGAGGCGGCAGGGGGCCATTTCAACCATACAGGAGGAAGATAATGAGCGTCAGTGATCTGAAGGCGGCGATTCGCGATATTCCGGACTTTCCGCGGAAGGGCATCATTTTCAAGGATATCACTCCGATACTAAAGGATGCTGCGCTGTTCAAGATGGCCGTTGAGACGCTTGCCGGACGTCAAAAGGGCAAGAGCATAAAGGCGGTTGCCGCTGTTGACGCGCGCGGCTTTATCTTCGGCGCGGCCGTGGCGCAGAGCCTGAACATCGGTTTCATTCCCATCCGCAAGAAGGGCAAGCTCCCGTTCACCACGATAGACGAGGATTTTCAGCTTGAGTATGGTGCGGCCACGCTCAGCCTGCATACCGACGCGGTGGCCAAGGGCGACAATATTCTGATAGTGGACGACCTGCTGGCAACCGGCGGAACGGCCGCGGCCGCAGCGCACCTCATCGAGCGCCTGGGCGGCTCCATAGTCGAGATCGCCTTCCTGATCGAGCTGGCATTTCTCAATGGCCGCGACAAGTTGAAAGGCTATCCGGTCTTCTCGACGATAGTCTTTTGATGCGGCCGGGCTTTGTCCGCGGCAAAACCTAGCCAGCTTCGCTGAAAGATTTCGATATAGGTTAGAATCGACTATAAGTCACGGGCGCATCATAAAATTTTCGTCCGCGAAAATTTTATTTGGGCATAACAGATGACGAAAGAAGCCAAAGCGCGAATCCTCATCAACAATCTCCTCCAAAGGTCGGGTTGGCGATTCTTTGACGATGAAAAGGGTCCCGCCAATATCGCGCTTGAAGTCAACGTCAAGATCAAGAAGAGAACCCCGTCAGGCCGCGCCGAAGCGTTGCGAAGGCAGTTTGATGCTCTCGGGGACGACTTCGAAAAGACATCCAATGGCTATGCCGACTACCTGCTGCTTGATGAGCGCGGTTTTCCGATCGCAGTTTTGGAGGCGAAGTCCGAGAAGTTTGACCCGCTCGTAGGCAAGGAACAGGCCCGGCGTTACGCGCAGTCTCAGAACGTCCGCTTCGTTATTCTCTCAAACGGCAATCTTCACTATTTATGGGACCTTCAGCAGGGCAACCCGGTTCTGATCACCGAGTTTCCGAGGCCGGATTCTTTCGCCGGTTACCATGCCTTTAATCCGAATCCCGATGCCTTGGTCGTTGAGAAGGTCGAAAGCGACTACGTGGCGGTCACGCAGAATCCGAACTACAGCAGCGATCCCCGCTGGAGCGACCCTGCGCAGCGTGATGATTACATCAAGGAAGCCGGATTGAAATTCCTGCGCCCGTATCAGCTCGCCGCCGTTGCCGCCATCCAATTGGCCGTGGGCAAGGGGCAGACGCGATTCCTGTTCGAAATGGCGACCGGCACGGGCAAGACACTCACAGCCGCGGCCGTCATCAAGCTTTTCATGCGGACGGTCAACGCCAGTCGCGCGCTCTTCCTCGTGGATCGGCTGGAACTCGAAACGCAAGCATGGAAACGTTTTGTCCAATTTCTGAAAAACGATTTCCGAACGGTGATCTACAAGGATAACCGGGACGACTGGCGCAAGGCGGAGATCGTCGTTTCCACGGTTCAGAGTCTCCAGTTCAACAACAAGTACCGGCGTTTGTTCTCGCCCACCGACTTCGACCTCCTGATTTCCGATGAAGCGCACCGTTCCATCGGCGGCAACAGCCGGGCGGTGTTTGAATATTTCATCGGATACAAACTCGGCCTCACGGCGACGCCGAAAGACTATCTCAAAAAGTTGGATCCCACTCGCGTCAGCGAGCGCGACCCACGGCAATGGGAACGCCGTCAACTTCTGGATACCTACAAGACCTTCGGTTGCGAGTCCAAAACGCCGACGTTCCGCTACAGCCTCATTGACGGAGTGCGCGAGGGTTTTCTCCTGAATCCCGTTGTCGTGGACGCTCGAACGGATATCACCACCGAAATGCTGGCGGACGAGGGGTATTCCGTAATGCAGGAGAATGAGGACGGCGAACTGGTGGAGCAGACTTTCTTCAGCAAGGACTTCGAAAAGAAGTTCTTCTCCGACGAAACGAATCACGTATTCTGCGAGACCTTCATGAAGAACGCCTTGCGCGATCCCCTGAGCGGCGAGATTGGCAAGACGATTATCTTCTGCGTTCGGCAGGATCACGCGACGCGAATTGTCCGGACGCTGAACGAGCTGGCCCACGCCATGTTTCCCGGCAGGTATAATTCGGACTTCGCCGTCCAGGTGACATCCAGCGTGGATGATGCTCAAGGGATGTCCGCAGGCTTCGCGAACAACAATCTCAACGGCCACACCCGGTTTCTCGAAGGTTACATCAGCTCCAAAACCCGCGTCTGCGTCACCGTCGGAATGATGACCACGGGCTACGACTGCGAGGACCTGCTCAACATCGTCCTGCTCCGCCCGATCTTCTCGCCGACCGACTTCATCCAGATCAAGGGGCGCGGCACGCGCAAATACAGCTTTTGCTACCGCGACGGCGCGGATGAGCATGTGAAAGACAAGGACAAATTTAAACTCTTCGACTTCTTCGCCGTCTGCGATTATTTCGAGAAGAAGTTCAACTACGATGAAATCATCGAGCTTCCGCCGGTGCGTCCGACCGGACCAACTCCGCCGCCGCCCCCGCCACCGCCGCCGGGGCCCGACGGCTTCACGAACGTGGACCCGGACCCGCTGAAGATGTATATCGAGACGCCGGTTCCGGTCATGGGCATGAAGATAGACCGCAAGTTCTTTGAGCGCTTCGAAGACAAGGTCAAGGCCGAGCCGGAGGTGCGGGCGCGCTACGAGCGCGGCGATATCAAGGGCGCGGAGGAAGTCGTAGTCGCGGCCCTGTTCAACAAGCCGGAGGACTTCTTCAACCTCGACAAGCTCCGCAAGGCAGTTCAGGCCGACCGCCGCATCACGCTCCGCGAGATTCTCGCCAAGGCGTTCGGCGAAATTGACCGTTTCCCATCGAAGAACGAATTGCTCGAAGAAGAACTGGCGAAATTCGTTTCCATTCACAAACCGGACGCCCTGCACATGCCTGTCATAAGGCAGTTCTTCAAGGCCTATTTGACCGATGGCACGGTCCGGGCGATCATTGACTCCCGCGAGTTCGGCAAACTCGCCGACAACCCCAAGGTTTCGCTGGCGGACATCAAGGCTCTGAACGGCTGGCGCGACGTGATTCCGGAATACGTGAAGGACTACGTATCGTTGAATCAGTTTGCGGCATAATCTGCAATTGTGGCGAATTCGCCATATTTAAACCCGTCGAATTCGACAGGTTTGGGGAGAATTAACGACATGGCCAAGACACGAAAAGGGATCGTGACAGTCAAAGGGACGGCAGTCGCAGTCATTGCATACGAAAACCAGGATTTCATATCCTTGACCGACATGGCACGGCACAAGGATCCCGTGCGAACGGATTACTTGATATCCAACTGGCTTCGCAACCGGAATACCATCGAGTTTCTCGGCATATGGGAAAGCCTGCACAACCCTGCTTTTAATCCCATCGAATTCGATGGGATTAAAAAAAAGGCCGGCCTGAACAGTTTCATCCTCACCGCCAGGCAGTGGATAGGCAGCACCGGCGCCATAGGCCTACTCTCGAAAGCCGGCCGCTACGGTGGCACCTTCGCTCATAAGGACATAGCCTTCGAGTTTGCCTCCTGGATTTCCGTAGAGTTCAAACTCTTTCTGATCAAGGAGTTCCAGCGCCTCAAGGAGGATGAGAATAGCCGCCTGTCTCTGACATGGAACCTCAACCGGACATTATCGAAGCTGAACTACCGCATCCATACCGACGCCATCCATGCGCACTTGATTCCGCCGGAAGTCACCGCCGCTCAGGCCTCGTTGACTTACGCGAACGAGGCGGATGTGCTGAATGTTGCCCTGTTTGGCCGGTCGGCCAAGGAATGGCGCGGCGCCAACCCGACCCTTGACGGCAACATGCGCGACCACGCCACCGTCGAGCAGTTGCTGGTGCTCGCAAATATCGAAGCCATGAACGCAGAATTCATTCACATGGGACTTGCTCAGGGGGATCGCCTCCGGCGGCTGAACGCTATCGCAATCCGACAAATGCAGGTCCTGATCAAGGCGCCTTCCGCGAAACAACTCAAAGGGCCGCCCGATGCTTGATGCCGCCACTAAATCCCGAATTGATTCCGCCCGCGATATCCTCGTCGGCAAGGTGCCCGACCCGAAATCGCAGGTCGAGCAGATCACTATCGCCTTGATCTATAAGTTCATGGATGATATGGACCGCCAGTCCGAAGAACTCGGGGGCAAGGCGACTTTCTTCACCGGCGAGTTCAAAAAGTATCGCTGGGCGCAATTGCTCGATAAACGCTACGGCGGCCATGAACGCCTGCTTCTCTATGCCGAGGGCATCGAGAAGATGAACGTGAATAAAAATATCCCTCAATTATTTAGGGATATTTTCAAAGGCGTCTTCCTTCCCTACCGCGATCCGGAGACACTGAACCTGTTCTTGAAGGAAATTGACGGCTTCTCTTACGACCACAGTGAACGGCTCGGCGATGCGTTCGAGTATCTGCTTTCAGTGCTCGGCACCCAGGGGGACGCTGGCCAGTTCCGCACTCCGCGCCACATCATTGACTTCATCGTTGCCGTAGTTGACCCGAAGAAGACCGAGTCCGTCTTGGATCCCGCCTGCGGAACGGCGGGATTCCTCATTTCGGCATTCAAGTACATCCTTGGAGGGCCACGCTCCGTCGTGGCCGCGAATGGGGACGGACGCGACGGAGCGCGTCCCTCCACGGACTTAACTCCCGACGAACGCGCGCGGCTGATGACCAACTTCCGGGGCTATGATATTGCTCCGGATATGGTGCGTCTTTCGCGCGCGAACCTTTACCTGCATGGCTTTCCGAACCCGGTTGTTCACGAATATGACACACTGGCCAGCGAGGAGCGTTGGGACGAACGGTACGACGTGATGCTGGCCAATCCGCCTTTCATGACACCCAAAGGCGGTGTCCGTCCGCACAATCGTTTCTCCGTCAAGGCGAAGCGCACAGAAGTCCTCTTCGTTGATTACATCGCCGAGCATCTCAACCCCGGCGGGCGTGCGGGAATTATCGTGCCTGAAGGCATTATCTTCCAGAGCCAGAACGCATATAAGCAACTGCGGAAAATGCTCGTTGAAAACTACCTCTGGGCCGTGGTGAGCCTGCCTTCCGGCGTGTTCAATCCGTATGCGGGCGTCAAGACCAGCATTCTGTTCCTGGACCGCAACCTCGCCCGGCAGCGGGACGAGGTTCTGTTCGTCAAGATCGAGAACGACGGCTTTGATCTCGGCGCGCAGAGAAGGCCGATCGGAAAAAACGACCTGCCTGCGGCGCTGGAGGCGCTTAAAGAATGGAAGGTAGGGACGGACCGCCGGGCCGTCCGCCAACCCGAAACGGACGCCTCGGCGAGGCGTCCCTACCTCACGGTCGCCCGCTCGCGCCTCCTCGAATCCCCCGATGTCAACCTATCCGGCGACCGCTACCGCGTCGCTGCCATAAGACACACCGGCAAATGGCCGATGGTGAAGCTGAGGGAGGTGTGCCGACTGGAGAAGGGCACGAGTTTTACGCGTGCACAAGCGCAAGCCGGAAATGTTCCTGTCGTTGCCGGTGGACAAGTGCCGTCCTGCTACCACGCAGAGGCAAATCGCATGCCTCCTGTTATTACAGTGAGTGCCTCTGGTGCATATGCCGGGTTCGTCAACTTCTTTCAAGTTCCGATCTTTGCCACAGACTGCACTACGTTGGCTTCCCTTGACGAGCGACAAGCCAAAACGAAGTTTTTTTTTGAAATACTCAAAGGAAAGCAAGATGCTATTTACGCGATTCAGAAGGGCATGGCTCAACCGCATGTCTATGCAAAAGACTTAATGCTATTTGAACTCCCCCTTCCTCCCCTCGAAGAGCAGGAGCGGATCGTGGCGGAGTTGGAGGGATATCGGAAGGTCATCGAAGGCGCGCGCCAAATCCTCTCCGCCTACAAACCCGCCATCCGCATTGATCCGGACTGGCCGATGGTGAAGATTGGGGAGGTGGCGGGTTTTCGTAATGGCCTGAACTACTCAAAAGAGAATAAGGGAACGGGCCTGAAAGTAATTGGTGTGTCTGCTTTTCAAGACAGACTGTTTGCACCCGTTTCAGAGTTGGATGAGGTCAATCCTGCCGGCATTGCAGGTTCTGATGACTTTCTGCATGACGGCGATTTGGTTTTCGTGAGATCCAATGGCAATAAGGATTTAGTGGGTCGTTGCCTTCTGGTTGAGACACAAGGCGAACGCGTTTCGCATTCCGCGTTCACGATCCGCTTGCGATTCACGTCAGATAAGCTGCTACCAATGTTCTTTGCCCAGCTACTCAAAAGCCCATTCTATCGGTGTCAGTTAACTGGTCGCGGGGCGAACATCAGCAATCTATCCCAGGAGATTCTCCGCAACCTTGAAATCCCCCTCCCGCCTCTCCCCATCCAGCGTGAGATCGTGGCGGAGTTGGAAGCTGAGCGGAAGCTGGTGGAGGCGAACAGGGATCTGATCGCGCGCATGGAGGCGAAGATCAAGGCCAAGCTGGCGGAGGTGTGGGGAGAGGAAACAGTAGACTCCAATAAGGCCGATTCTAAAACAGGAGACAAACATGGCTGATTCACCAGTCTTGAATCTTCACAACAGTTTGCGACAGGCAAAGGAACGATGGGCCGTGTTTCTCGGAGCCGGGGCGAGCTACGACTACGGCATTCCGACAATGGCGGAAATCGCCGATATTCTTCGCGGTATGATTCGGAGCAACAAGCCAGAACACGGCATCACTAAACCGACACTGGAACTCCTGAAGACACTCTGCCCCGACGACAAGAAGAATCCCGCAAACTGGAACATTGAGGACTTGCTGACTCGGCTTTCACAACTGCTCGCTGCTGCGGAGACTGCAAATGCCGCTTTCGCCCCGGTCGCAACTGCTGTGGGAAAATCCGAGATTCCCGCGACGGCAATCAAACAGACTTCAGAAGAACTAATCGGATTCATGGCGAAGATGTGTGACCTGTCGAGCCGCGAGCATGCAAAGCATGGAACGGGCAATGTGGAGTACCTGGCCGATTTCTTCCTGGCAATGGGTTCCTTTGGAAAACCAGCAAACAGACTCATTCGAGTGTTCTCGACGAATATCGACCTATGCGTTGAAGCGGCGTTGGTCCGCTTGTCGCAAAGGCCTCGCGCCGACCGCCGACCTGACCTCGTTTTGGTGGACGGCTTTGAAAGCGCGGTGCTGCCAACTTTTAACATGGGTTGCTACAGGAGGGAGGCGGCGTCGTTTAGTGAAAGGTGCGCGGTCTATTACTGGAAACTGCACGGGTCCATTGACTGGACATATTCCAAAGCCATCGGCGGGAGCGTGCCCACAGAAGGCGAACCGGGATTTTCGGATCAATCTATCATCGTGCGCCGCGTTGACGGTGCCCTTTCGGAGAACTTGGCGAAATGTGGCGCACTGGCCGACAAGCAGCCAGATGCGAACGAGCGAATTGTGATATTCCCCACGCCGGCCAAGTACTCGCAAACGTACACCTTCCCGTATATGGACATGTTTGAGGCGTTCCGGCGCACCTTGGAGGAAATCGAACTGTTGATTTGCATAGGAACGAGTTTCCCGGATCAGCATATCCGCTCAGCGATCCGGTCATTCGTTGAACGGGACAACACGCTTCTGTTTGTTGTTGATCCGCAGGTGAAAGGCGAGACTCTCAAGCCATTCTTCGGCAGTTCCCGTGCCGTTCAACCTGTCATCAACATAGGATTCTCCCAATTTGTGCAGGAGTTCAAGACACTGGATGCCATGACTGGCGAAACGAAGGCAACGGAGGGCGCACAATGAGTAAGAATGTGGGAAACGTGCTCGCGGTCTCTGGGGCGCAGTTGACAGTTGAGGTTGATCCGCAGTTGAGCGATTTACACGTCCGCCACGACGGGGCAACTTACACCGTCGGGCAACCGGGGACGTATCTCATTGTTGACGCGGGCCATGACAAGCATCTTGTCCTGGTCACGACAGTCAGAAAGAGCAAGTGGGCACCCGTCGAGTCCACCATCGGCACGGGACAAAACAACGCGACGCTGCCAGTGGGGAATTTCCCGTTTCTCCCAACGTCCACAACGCAGATGGACAAGACGCTCATTGACGGCGTGCTTGTGGGAACACTTGTTGGCAGCACGTTTCAAGTTGGCGTGTCCCGCCTGCCAGTTGTCGGCGATGTTGTCACGCTGGCGCTGGAAGACCACCTTCGCATTGCCCTTTCCCCGCCGCCAGACCGGAAGGTTGTTTCCATTGGCAACTACGTTGATTCCGACCTGCCGGTATATCTTGACGTGGACCACCTCCTGGGAAAACACACGGCTGTTGTCGGGACAACGGGTTGCGGAAAATCATATACCGTGGCCCGTCTGATTCAGCAACTTGTGACCGATTTCCCCGGCGGAAACGTCGTCGTCTTCGATCTTCACGGCGAATATCGAGACTGTTTCCGTGATGCTCGTCACATCCGTGCCGATCTGCTTTCCCTGCCCGCATGGCTCCACGGTTTTGACGACCTCTTTGCCCTATGCGCGGACCTAGGCAACCAGTTCAATATTCACAACCAGAGTTGGGCATTCAGGGAGGGAATTCTCAAACTTAAACAAGCGTACTGCAAAGACATGCTCCAAGACGACGCCCTAGCCGACAAAGTGGACCTTGACGCTCCGGTGCCCTTCGACATCACAAGGCTCCAGAACTATCTGCACAACCAGAATGCAGCGACCCAAGATAAATCGGACAACTGGGCATTGGAGGCGGGCGAGACAGAAGACTGGTTTGGCAAGAAGATGAAGTTCCAACCCAAGAAGACCGGAACGATTTCCAGCGGGCCCATGAACGGCCAATTGGATCGTCTGGTGTTGCGGGTGGATTCGCGCCTAAACGATCCGCGATATGCTTTTATGTTCAAGTACACACTCAAAGGTAAGGGCAAACTGCCGGACATCGTGCGCGAAATGACGGGCTTCATGGGTGCCAAGTCCAAGCCTATTACGGTCTTTGACCTCAGCTACCTGCCATCTGAGACCGTCGGCACAGTTGTCGCGACCATTTCGCGCATGCTGTTTCAGGTGCACTTCTTGGCGGCACGCGGGGCGACCACGCCGACACTCGCTGTCTATGAGGAGGCGCACAACTACATTTCCCGGAGCGGGCGAGGCGCATACGGCGAGGCTCGCGACAGCGTTGAACGCATTGCAAAGGAAGGACGCAAATTCGGAGTTGGCACACTGGTTGTCAGTCAGCGTCCGAGCGAATTGAGCGAAACGCTTTTGAGCCAGTGCAATACTTTCCTCTGCATGCGCCTTGCAAACACCGCAGACAAGAATCATGTGCTCGCCTTGCTTCCGGATTCAATGCAGATGTTGACCGATGTTCTACCGTCTTTGCCTCGCGGGCAGGTCATCGCCATCGGCCAGGCATCAAAGATGGCGGTCCGACTTGCGGTTTCCGCGATTGCCGAAAAGGACCGTATTCCGAACAGCGGCGATCCTGAATTCGGGAAGCATTGGAGCCAGAAGATTGGCGAACGGCAGGAACCTGACGTCGCCAAGATATGCGACTACTGGATTCGGTCAGAAAAGCCGATGCTGGATACACAAACTTCGGGCGATAAGAGCAAGAAATGAAGACGATCAAGGACATGCCGGAACACAACCGCCCGCGCGAGAATTTGCGGGAACGGGGTGCTTGCGCCCCGACGGACATGGAGGCGAAGATCAAGGCAAAGCTGGCGGAGGTGTGGGGAGAGAGATGATAACCAAGATCAAACTCCTGAAAACGATTGGCAAGTTCTACGACTATGCCGCGAAAGGCGTCGGGCTCGACTGGCACAAGAATACGTTTGTCTTTGCCCACAATGCCTACGGCAAGTCAACCCTTGTCAGCGTTCTCCGATCGCTACACGATAACGATCCGAAAGGCGTCCGCGCCCGCAAGACCCTCGGAGCCGTTGCCGCGCCAGAAGCCGTGATCGTGATTGACGGCGCGAACCATATTTTCAACGGAACGCGCTGGGACCGGGCATTTCCCGCAATCCGGATATTCGACGCCCCGTTCATCCACGCAAACATTCTCGCCTACGAGATTGGCCACGAGCACAAGAAGAACATCCATAGGGTCATCATCGGGGCGATGGGCAAGCGCCTTGCCGAGGAACTAGCGGCATTGAAGTCCCAGGAAAAGGCAAAGAGTCAGGAAGTTGACCGGCTCGAGAGTCTTTTCATCGAAGCCAAGTTCACTCTCGCGCGAGACGCATTTCTCGCTCTGCCGGCCAGAGACGAAGCCGCTGTCGCCTCGCGTATCCAGGCACTGCAACAGGACATCAAGTCAAAGGAGTCCGAGACGGTTGTCCGCAGCCTCGGGTTTCCCCGGCAGTTGTCCGCGCCGACGTTCGACCTGACGCCCGCGAAGGCTCTTGCCACCACGACACTGGCCGCGGCCCACGAAGCCGCAGAGAAACGGGTTCTTTACCACATGGCCCGGAACATCAAGGATGCGGCACAGGCCCGGCCCTTCATCCGACTCGGC
The DNA here is from genome assembly GCA_018400335.1 of Kiritimatiellia bacterium. The sequence continues at coordinate 14,477 of JAGYMT010000002.1, forward strand.
ATTGATCTCCTTCAGGCGGACTGCCCTTTCTGCGGTCAGGATCTCAAGAATGCCGCGGAGTTGCTCAAGGCGTACAGCGAGTTCTTCGACGAGAGTTTCCGCGCCTATCAGGAGAGCGTTGCACAGCAAGTCGCAGCCATCGCGAACTGGAATCTCGATAATGACTTGACCGCGCTTGTGTCGACGCACAACGCCAACGTTGCGACGTGTCGGCAATGGGAACCGTACCTTGGCGCAGCCGGTTTGCCGGGTGTCGCCGCAGCAGTTGAGAACTTCCGTCCAGGTCTTGCCGTCCTGAAGAGCAAGGTTCAGACCGAACTGGAGACGAAACACAAGGACCCGAACGCGGGGGCTGATCTCTCGCACTTCGACGCCCTCGGCGCTGAACTGGGCCGGCTGAAGACAACGGTCGAAGCATACAACGCGGCGGTTTCTGCCTTTGTCTCCAAAGCGAATACGTGCGTGACGAACCTTCCAAAGTCGGATGTCGCTTCGATACAAGCGGCGCTGGCAAGGGAACAGCAAATCGAAGCCCGGTTCACGCCGGAATGGAAGAAATGGGCGACAGACTACCCGGCGGCCAAGAGGGAGGCTGCCACGCTACTAACCGCCAAGGCGGCCAAGCAGAAGGAACTCGATGACTACGGCAAGACCATATTCGACACCTACCAGAAGCGAATCAATGAATTACTCGTGAAGCTGAGCGCCGACTTCGCCATTACTGGATTGACCGGGAAGACCGATGAACGCGCCAACGAGAGCTACAGTGACTTCGGATTCTTGATCCTGAAACAGACTGTACCCCTGACCACGCGCCAGAACGACGCACCGTGTTTCAAGAATACCCTGAGCGAAGGCGATAAGAGTACGCTGGCGTTCGCCTTTTTCGTTGCCGCCTTGGAGCAAACGCCGGAACTCGACAAGCAAATAGTCGTTTTCGATGACCCCCTGTCCAGTCTGGACGAAACCCGCCGTTTAGGAACCGTCCATTTGCTGGCCGATCTTTCTCCAAGTTTGAATCAACTCTGCGTTTTCACCCACAAGAAGGACTTCCTATGGATGCTTGTTGACGGCATTCGAGAACGGGCGGTTCTACGAATCAAGTCCGACAGAAAGAACGGCAGCCGGATTGAACCTCTTGACGTGGGCGAAGAGCGAAAAGCCGAGGTCGAAGGCTTGTTTGATGACATGGCGCGGTATGTGGACGAGGACTTCGGGCCGACCCCGAATGACATGCAGGCCAAAATCAGAAAGGTCTTTGAGGTCATACTCAAGACGAAGTACTACCGCGCCGTGAAGGCGGAGATAAAGGCCAATCGAGGACTGGGCGACCTCATTACCGCACTCCACGAGCGGAATCTTCTGGATGTTCCGACCAAGGATCAACTCTTTCGACTAGGAAGGCTCTCCGATACTGCCCATCATGGAGCTTTAGCAATGTTGCCTGAAAATACGTTGACGCGGGAGGAAATCCGGGCAGCGATTACGGAGACCTTCAACCTGGCGGAGAAGATTTGAGGATGAGCAAAAAGCACACACCCCGAGAACTCATGGAACGGGCCATCGAGGTCATGCGCCAGTCGGTGCCGGAGCCGCGCGCGGACGGCAAGGCCAGTCCCAAGGTTGGCGCAGTGCTGGTGAGACCCGACGGTACGGTGGAAACGGCCTGCAGGGGTGAATTGCGGCATGGTGATCATGCGGAATTTACGTTACTGGAACGAAAGAACCGGGGTAATAAACTGGACGGATCTCTCCTGTTCGCCACGCTGGAGCCGTGCGCACCGGGTGCTCGGCGCGATCCGAAGATTGATTGTGCAGAACGGATCCGGCTGGCACGGATCAAGAAGGTGTGGATCGGTATTCAGGACCCCGATCCCAAGGTTGCCCGCAAAGGCATCCAGCATCTTGAAGACAGCGGCATTGAAGTCGCGATGTTTGATCGCGATCTGCAGGAGCTTATCGAGCAGGATAATGCGGAGTTCCTGAAGCAGGCCAATGAGCGAGCGACAGCGGCAAAGAAAGCACCCGCTAAGATTGTGCTGTCACCTCTTGAGGAGAAGCTCGAGTTGGCTGTCTTGAGCGATTTCTCAAACGATGCGTTGGAGTTCTACCGGGGCCGTTCCGGGATCAAGGCTGCCGTCGGCAAGTCCGACTTCAACCGTCTGTTACAGCAACAGGGCTTGTTGAAAAAAGAGAAGGACGAATTGGTTCCGACTGGATTCGGCATGTTGCTTTTCGGCAAGGAACCCCGCAATGTCCTGCGACAAGCCGGATTGCTGGCTTCGATCACATATCCAAATGGGGAAAAGGAGCGCAAGGAATTCGACGAGCCCGCCGTATTGATTCCCGGTCTTCTGGAAAAGTGGCTGAAGGACAAACTGCCCAATGTGTTTGACCGAAGCCAGATGCTGCGCGAAGAGCGTTCAGCCCTGCCGTTCGAGATGGTTCGTGAAGCTGTCGTCAATGCACTGATCCATCGGGATTACGATATAGAGGGTGCAAAATGCCAGCTTATGGTGGATGCGAACACGGTGATTGTGCGCAGTCCCGGCGGACCGATATCGCCAATCACTCTGGAACAGTTGCAGAATTTTTCGGCACCGATGTTGAGCCGTAACCCGTCCATGCATTTTGTCTTCGCCCGCATGGGGATGGCGGAGGAACAAGGGCTAGGACTCGATTCGCTGCGGAACAGAGCAAGGCAACAGAACCTTCCGCTTCCCCGCTTCACACTGGATGATCCATATCTGGTGTTGACGCTGTACCGGTCGGCAGAAGCGGCTGTAAACACCCTTAATGAAGAGAAACTGAAGGAACTGAGTAAAGCTGAACGTTCAGGATGGGAATGGCTGGTGACCAGAGACTCGGTCACTACGGCTGAATACCAAGAGGCGATGAGTTTGCCGGAACGTACGGCGAGAAACCATTTGAAGAAATTGACCGAGTTGGGATTGTTGATGATGGTGGGTGCGGGTCGAGCAACACATTATGAGGTGGTCCGCAAATGACCGCAAAAAACAGTTCCCATCAACAACGGCATCTGTTTCTGACCGTAATTCCGGCTATGATGGCCGGATATATAGAGCACAAAGGCTTCCAAGCGGGTATCCGGCCAAAAATACGGCCATTGTGGTCGGATAGGCTGGGTTCCCTACTGTTCAATTGGCTGTCACAGCATTTCTCGCGACATTGTGTTGCGGGCGTGGCTGCATCGGATGGACGCGCCCCTTCGGCAAACTTAGGGCAGGCTGCGCGTCCCTCCAGTTTCCGCATCGTAGTGTGGGCGGCGCGAAAGCTTTTTGAGGCGAATCGGGAGTTGATCGCGCGCATGGAGGCGAAGATCAAAACCAAGCTGGCGGAGGTGTTGAGATGAAGACAGCCTATTCATTCGTGGTGCTTCGATATATGCACGATGTGGTGACCGGAGAATTCATCAATATCGGCGTGGCGCTGTACGCGCCAGGCGCCAAGTTTCTTGGCGGCATTTGCAATACACGGTATGGCCGGGTCGGCAAAATGTTCGGCGAAATTGACGGCGACTACTTCCGAGGACTGATGCGCTACATCGAGGCGCGCTTCGAGGAAATGGGTGATAAATTGCGCAATGAGCTTCCGCTGGACGGAGTTCCATCCGATATTCTGCAGATAGCCAAAGGCATATTGCCGCCGGACGACAGTTCCCTCCAATGGTCTGAAGCCGGTGGCGGTCTAACAGAGCATCCGGCCAAGGCGCTTGAAGAACTCTTTGTGCGGCTTGTAGAGCGATATGAGGAACGTCAGAAACGGCCTAATCGGGAAGACGTTGGGAGAGCCGTCGCTGGACAAGCTGCGACCGGCTTACTCTAAAGCGGAAAACATCCTGAACAAGATGCCCGGCGAAAAGGCATTTGTCAGGGAACGTGAAGCGGAAAGTTTCTCAGTCGCGTTGGCGGACGAGATGGCAGCGCATGTAAGACGGGAATAGTCAGTATACAGAAAGGCGCATAATGCCGCGGAATACCGTCGTGACCGCTTCCGGTCTTACAGTAGCCAAGGGCGTATATCATCTGCCTTTCTTGAAGCTGATAGACCCCTATGAGCAACATAGCCTTGTTCCCGCGGGCTCATACGCCTCCTTCTTCAGTAATTCTTCCACAGCAGCCATGTCTTGAAGAACGGATTCACAAACTTGTATTCGCCTTCGTGCCGGTAAACCACCTTAAGTTGAACCAGCCGATTCAATGCCTTCTTGATGGACGCCGGTCCGGCGATTCCCACCCCCTGAATAAACGCCGCGGATAGCGGAGCTTTGCCTCCCATGCGCGCCAAGCCAATAAGGCACTTCAACTGCTGCCCGGTTAGTTGCACCAGTGCCGCTTCATAGCCTTTCGATTCCCGTGCGTATATCAGTTCAAGCGCCGGGCCGATGCTGCCTTCATGAATCGTGTCGCGGTATGCCGTCGTTTCCCAAACTGCCTCGCACAACTCCTGCACGTCTCCCGGCACGTTCCCGGCAAGCGTGATGATCCTTGACAAGGCATCCTTGCTGACCGCCCTCTTGCCAAGCGCGAATTTGCCCGCCAGAAACCCCGCAAACGACTCTCTGTCCAGCG